>NZ_RZRR01000194.1:0-7418 GCF_003998555.1 Mesorhizobium sp. M7A.F.Ca.CA.002.09.1.1
GAGGTCGACCGGCAGGATGACGTTGCGTGGCAGGTCGAAACTCATGCGTCAGGTCATGTCCAGCGTGATCGCCACCGGGCAATGGTCCGACGCCTTCGGCCGGTCCCAGCCGGCACGCGGAAAGCGGTCGACCTCCTGCCCCGGCGGAAAAATGGTGCGCCAGGGCTGGCCGTTGCGGATGATGTCGGGAACAGCCGTCGCGTTGCTGGCGGCGAGCCCCTTCGACAGCAGGATGTAGTCGAGCTGGCACAGATGCCGCTCTTCCGGTCCGCGCGTGTGGTAGAAACTCCAGCGGTTCATCTCCGGCCGCCGCTCGACGACGTTTTCGCAGAAGCCGCCGGCCGTCAGCACGTTGATGCAGGACAGGGCTTCGTCGACCACCTCGAAGCGATAGCCGTCGATCGCATCGCCGGCCACCTTCACACGCTGGCGGTAATCGTTCATGTCGCCGCAGATTGCCCAGCGTTTGTCGGCGGCATAGTCCTTGCCGAAGCGCTCCTCGATGATGCGCCGCACGGCCTGCGCCTCCGCGATGCGCACCGGCATCGTCGCCTCGCGCCCGTCGAGCCCGTTGCGCGGCGAACCCATCGACTTGAAATGCACGAGATAGAGCGTCAGCGGCACGCCGCCCACGGTGACGTCGATCTCCAGGCAGTCGCGCCGGAAAATGCGCTCATTGGCCTGATTGCCCAGTGCCTCGAGTTCCGGCGTGTGCAGCCCGAACTGCTCGTAGGTGACATAGGCGTGGCTGGTCATGCGCACGAATTCGATCGGCTGGCCCTGGGCGGTCTCATTGCGCATCATCACGGCAACGTCGATGCCGCGTGAATCATTGCCCGATGTGGTGTATTTCTGCCGGTAGCCCTGCCCCACCATCTTGAACAGATAGCCATATTCGAAGGCCTTCAGCGCCTCGATGTTGTCGACCTCCTGCATGCAGATGATGTCGGCCCGGGTGGCAGCGATTGCCAGCGCCGTCAGCTGGCGCGTGTCGTCGGATTGGGCGATGGCGCGGGCCTGCTCCAGCATCCTGTATTCCGCCTCGCTCTGGATATCGAACAGCGCCAGCGTTCGATCCTCGTTGAGCTGGTTGCGATAGCCGGAATAATCGAACCTGTTCATCAGGTTCTCGACATTGAAGGTGGCAAGGCGCAGCGACATGCCATGACCTTTGCCCGCAAGTGCTTCGGAAAACAAGCGCGCAGGATCACCATCTGAGATCGATTGGTCTTGGGCGCGTTCGCGTCATGGTTGACGGAACCTTTCCGTTCATCCGCCGTTCAGATGCAAACATCCATTGTTGCCCCATTCCTCGGGTGGGCGTGGGGCCTGTAACTCTTGGAGAGTGCAATGAATTCGCTCTTTTCTTCCACGGTCAAATCGGGGCTGCTAGCCCTGGGTATCCTCTCCGGCGTCACGGCACCGTCCGCCGCCGGCCCGATCATGCAACCGGACCTGTCGATTCCCACCAGCACCGCGGCGCCGAATGTCACGCCGGTCCGCGACAGCTGGGCGGGCGGCAACAACAACCGTCAGTTCAACAACGACAATTGGAGATGGCGCCGGTCGGGCAATTGGGACGGCGGCCGTCGGCACTGGCACGGCGGCGGCGGTCACTGGAATGGTGGAGACAACTGGCGTTGGCGCCATGGTCGCCATCACTATCGCGGCGGCCGTTACTACGATGATGGCGCGAGTGCCGCGATCCTGGGCCTTGGCCTGGGGCTTGGCCTCGGCAGCATGTACAACAACTACGACTACTATGACCGGCCGGCGCCGCGCCGCTACTACCGCGCGGGACGGCTTTCGAGCGCCCATGTCCAATGGTGCTACAACCGCTACCGGTCGTACCGGGCCTACGACAACACGTTCCAGCCCTACAACGGCCCGCGCCAGCAGTGCTACTCACCCTATTGATGGGCTGGCCCTGTAGCTGAGCTGACCGACAGAATGAAAAAACGGCGCCACGTGGCGCCGTTTCTTGTTCATGGAAGCTGCTATTTTCGAGCGCTTGTGGATTTCGCTCAGTTCTTCGCCTTGTCGACCAGCTTGTTTTTGGAAATCCACGGCATCATCGCGCGCAGCTTGGCGCCGACTTCCTCGATCTGGTGGCTGTCATTGTTGCGGCGGATGCCCTTGAAGCGGGACATGCCGGCGCGGTACTCCTGCATCCACTCCGAGGTGAATTTGCCGGTCTGGATGTCCTTCAGCACGCGCTTCATCTCGGCCTTGGTCTCGGCGGTGATGATGCGCGGACCCGAGACATATTCGCCCCATTCGGCGGTGTTCGAGATCGAGTAGTTCATGTTGGCGATGCCGCCTTCATAGATCAGGTCGACGATCAGCTTGACCTCGTGCAGGCACTCGAAATAGGCCATCTCAGGCGCGTAGCCGGCTTCCACCAGCGTCTCGAAACCGGCCCGGATCAGCTCGACCAGGCCGCCGCACAGCACGACCTGCTCGCCGAACAGATCGGTCTCGCATTCCTCGCGGAAATTGGTCTCGATGATACCCGAACGGCCGCCGCCGACGCCGCAGGCGTAGGACAGGGCCAGGTCGAGCGCATTGCCCGAGGCATCCTGGTTGACGGCGACCAGGCACGGCACGCCGCCGCCCTTCTGGTATTCGCCGCGCACCGTGTGGCCGGGGCCCTTCGGGGCAATCATGACGACGTCGACCGTCGACTTCGGCTCGATCAGGCCGAAATGCACGTTGAGGCCGTGCGCGAAGGCGATAGCGGCACCATCGCGGATGTTCGGGGCGATCTCGTTCTTGTAGATGTCGGCCTGCAGTTCGTCCGGCGTTGCCATCATCATCAGGTCGGCCCACTTGGCCGCGTCCGCCACGCTCATCACCTTGAGACCGTCGGCCTCGACCTTCTTGGCGGTTGCCGAGCCGGCCTTGAGGCCGATTGCGATCTCCTTGGCGCCGGAATCCTTGAGGTTGAGCGCATGCGCCCTGCCCTGGCTGCCATAGCCGATGATGGCGACCTTCTTGCCCTTGATCAGATTGAGATCGGCATCACGATCGTAATAGACGCGCATTTTGTCTTCCTTCCCGTTTATAAATCAGAGCATGATGCCGAAAAGTGTGAAGCGGTTTTCGGACGACATCATGCTCTATCTTCTTGATTTAGAGACGAATTCAGATTTCAGGTCGACTTGACCTGAAATCATCCGGCTCTAGGGCCTTGCGGCCGGTTGTTGCTCCATGAAGAGCGAGAAACTGCTGCGTCGCCCGCGCGGCATCGCCGCCGATCGCCGCCTCAGTCAATTCCAGCCGGTCGCCGAGCAGCAGACGGATCTGCACATCGCGGGCGACCAGCCCGAAAAAGGTGCGAAACGCCGTCTCGGCATCCGCGAAATCCAAAAGCCCGGTCCGTCGGCCGGCCTCGAGCACCGGCTTCAGCCGCTTGGCCAATGCGAAGCGGCCGTTCTCCAGCACCACGGCGCCGAGATTGTCCTTGCCGGAGCCCGCATGGCTGACCGCCACCCGATTGAGCGCGATCGACGTGTCGCTGGAAATCACCTTGAGCCAATCCGAGGCGAAGCGCTCGAGGCTCGCGGTCAGCGAGGCAAGATCGAGCCCCTTGCGGTCGACCGGTGCCACCCGCACTTTCGAGGCCTGCCATTGCACCGTCGCTGTCAGCAGCCCGTCGCGGTCGCCGAACCATTTGTAGAGCGTTTCCTTGGAACAGCTGGCGCGGCGCGCCACGGCGGTCATGGTCAGCTGGTCGCCCTCTTCGACCAGCAGCCGCAACGCCGCGTCGAGCACGGCCTTCTGCCGCTCTGTCAGCGCTTCGCTGGTGTCGATGTCAGGCACGATGTGCAACACGCTCTTCTCTCGAAAGGTCGGCATTCCCGATAGGCCGTACCGTACGTTACGGTTCGGCATATTGCGCGATCCGAGGCCGTGCGCAAGAGGACGAGAGCAAAATATCTGCAAAAATGGACAGGCGCTGGCGCGACAGGCTCGCTTAATCGCTGGCTGGCGGATGGCGCAACCGTCCAAGCAGTGCCGAGACCATGGTCAGCTCATCCGCCGACAGTTTGGCGCCAACCAGTTCGGCGATCGAGCGTCCGTACACAGCCCACATCTGGCGGCGTATGTCTCGCCCCTTGGCCGCGATGCGGATGGTCTGGCCACGGCCGTCATCGGCCACCGGCAGTTTCTCGACGAGCCCATCGGCCTCGAGCCGGGCCAGCAGGCGCGAAATGTTGTATTGGGCGAACAGCGTGCGCTCGATGAGCTGGAACGGCCGCAGCCCGCCCTCGCCCGCCTCGGCGAGTTCATGCAGCACGTCGTACCAGGCAAGTGGGGGCAGACCGGCGGCCTTCAACGCCTCTTCGGCGCTCTCCATCAACTGGCGCGATACGCGCATCAGGCGAGCCCAGGCCTTGATGGCTTCGGGCGAAGGCGCGGCTTTCTCGGTCATGGCGCACCTTAGACGATAGATGCAATTGCATCAAGCTTGACGATCAATGCATATGCATCTACATAGATGCAATTGCATTAATCAGGGAAAGCCAATCCGATGAAACACGAAATCTGCAAACGCGCCGACAAGCTCATTCTCGTCAGCCATCACCTCTGCCCCTATGTGCAGCGCGCCGCGATTTCGCTGGCCGAAAAGGGCGTGCCGTTCGAACGCGTCGATATCGACCTCGCCAACAAGCCGGACTGGTTCAAGGCGATCTCGCCGCTCGGCAAAGTGCCGCTGCTGCGCGTGCAGCGGAATGGCGAGGAAACGGTGATCTTCGAATCGGCCGTCATCCTGGAATTCCTCGAAGAGACGCAGGCCAATCCCCTCCACCCGGCCGATCCCTATGCCCGCGCCCGGCATCGCGCCTGGATCGAGTTCGGTTCGGCAACCCTCAATGCCATCAGCCGGTTCTATTCAACATCGACCGAGGCCGGCTTCCTTGACGAATCCAGCGCGCTGTCCGCCATGTTCGACCGTCTCGAAGCCGAGTTGGCGGACGAGCCTGGCGGCCCCTGGTTCGCCAGCAAGCACTTCTCGCTGGTCGACGCCGTTTACGGTCCGGTCTTCCGCTATCTCGATGTCTTCGACCGGATCGGTGATTTCGGCATTCTTGACCGAAAGCCCCTCGTCCGCGCATGGCGCCGGGCGTTGAGTGAACGCCCGTCGATCAGGCAAGCCGTGGCGCCGGACTACCCGCAGCGCCTGCATGCCTTCCTGCGGGCAAAGGGATCGTACCTTTCGAGCCTCATTGGCCAAAACGATCCGGCCACCGCGCTTCGACCAGTCCTATCCGCTTGAACGGATCGATTACGGTGCCGGCCACCATCGAGGCGAGAAACTGCGGCGCCGGCGGGATTTTTGCCACCGTCGCCACCAGCCTGTCGCGGATGAAGGGCAGCGCCACCGAATCCGACTGGTAGAACGGCGTGAACGCCAGCGACAGCGCCTGGAAGATGCGGACATGCCAGCGCCGCGCCCTCGCATAGGCTTCAAGTGCCGCTTCGACACTGTCCGTCCGCGCCAGCGCATGGCTGAGCGCCGCGGCGTCGAGCAGCGCCATATTGGCCCCTTGCCCGAGCTGCGGGCTGGTCGAGTGCGCCGCGTCGCCGATGATGGCCAGCCGCCGCCCAACCGGCCGCTTCATCGTGTGGTGGCCATAGCGCGCCAGCGAGAGCTGGTCGAAACTGTCGATCTGGCTGACATACGCCTCGCTCTGCGGCCACAGCCGGATCACCCTCTCCTTCCAGGCATCCAGGCCCCGGACGCGCACCTCATCGGCGTCCGACGGCTTCAGGCTCCAGAAGAAGGCCGCCATCTTTTCAGCGCCCGGCTGCGGCCGGCCGATCGGCAGCACGCCGATCATCACGCTCGCTCTGTCGTAGCGTTGCAGCAGCGCGCGCTCATCGAAACCGTCGCCGCGCCAGCCAAGCGAGGCCCAGAACGCGCCATAGGTGAGCGGTCGTGGCTCGCCTGCAGCGCTTGCGCCGCGCAGTTTCGAGCGCGAACCGCTGGCGTCGATGACGAGGTCGAACGGCCCCGCCCTTCGTCCGTTGCCGCAGATCAGCGTCGTCCGTTCGCCCGTCTCCAAGGCCTCGATCTCGACGCCGGTTTCGATGGCGATCGCTTCGCGTTGGGCGGCGCGGAAGAGCACGCCGAACAAGGCCGCCCGGTGCACCGCCAGCCCGAAGCGGCCACCGCGCTGCGCATCGTAGCGGACATCGAGCACGGTACGGCCTGTGGTGGCATCGGCGCCATGCAGGCGGTCGATGCGGCTGCCCAGCGCCAGCATGTCGTCGAGCAGGCCAAGATCGGCCAGCACCGTCAGCCCTGTCGGCTGCAGGATCAGCCCGGAGCCGACCGGCTTCGGCTCATCGAAGCGTTCAAAGACCGTGACCCGATGCCCGGCGCGCTTGAGATAGAGCGCCATGGCCAGTCCCGCCGGCCCGGCGCCTGCTATTGCGATGTCGTAGGAAATGCCAATGCCCCCAAAGCCGAACTGGCCGGGACAATCCTTCAGCAGCCCGGCGAAATCAAGCCGCACCGTGGGGCTTTAGCGGTCGTTCAAGCCTGGGCCTTGGCGGCCGTTCAAGCCTGGGACGCATCAAAATCGGCGCGCGCTGCGCGCACCGCATCATGGTTGAGTTCGGCCCACAGAATCAATTGATGAAAGGCGCCGAACATAGAGCGCCCGAGATCGGTCAGGCTGTATTCGACGCTTGGTGGTTTGGTCGGGAACACCTCACGATGCACATAGCCATCGCGCAGAAGATCGTACAGCGTCTGGGTCAGCATGCGTTGCGAAATGTCGGGCACAAGGCGCCGCAACTCACCGAAGCGATAGGGTTTTTCAGCCAGCGCCATCATCAGCAGCGATCTCCATTTGCCGCTCACCCCTTGAATGACCTCGCGAACCGGACAATTGGCAATATTGCCGCCGCCTGAGATGGCCTTATAGACCTCCAACTTCGATTTCAGATTGATGACCTTGCCGTCCATGGCTGGTTCCCTGCGTGTGCCTACCTCCCGAAAAACTGCCTTCTTTACGGCACCAGGTCAATTCCTATTTTAGTGCTGGTCTCTTTTTGAGACTGCCACTCGAACCGCCTTAGCGGCGCAATGTCAGGACCTTCCATGAGCGAAACCCTTCTCGTCACCGGCGCTTCCGGCCAGCTCGGCCACGGCGTCATCCAATATCTCCTGGACAAGCACAAAGTTCCACCGGCAAACATCATCGCCGCCACACGCAATCCGGAAAGCGTGGCCGATCTGGCGCTGCGCGGCGTCGTTGTCAGGGCCGCCGACTTCAACGACGCGGCATCGCTGGAAACCGCATTCAAAGGCGCCGACAAGGTGCTGATTATTTCGACCGGCGATCTCGATCTCAAAAGCGGCAGGCGCCTGAAGCAGCACGAAAATGCCGTCGCCGCGGCCAAAA
>NZ_RZRR01000195.1:0-7413 GCF_003998555.1 Mesorhizobium sp. M7A.F.Ca.CA.002.09.1.1
CGCCTATAGTGCCGCCATGCCCATCCGCCAGCTTTCCGAAACGATGATCAACCAGATCGCCGCCGGCGAAGTCATCGAGCGTCCGGCGAGCGTGGTCAAGGAACTGGTCGAGAATGCGCTCGATGCCGGTGCTTCGCGCGTCGAGATCGTCACATCGGGCGGCGGGCTGAACCTGATCCGCGTCACCGATGACGGCTCCGGCATTCCCGAACGGGAGCTGGCGCTGGCGATCGCACGTCACTGCACCTCCAAGCTCACCGAGGATATCAACGACATTCGCTCGCTGGGCTTCCGCGGCGAAGCGCTGCCGTCGATCGGCTCGGTGTCGCGACTTTCGATCCGCTCGCGCACGGCAGCAAGCGGCAGCGCCGCCGAGATCGGCATCGAGGGTGGCCGCGTCCTGCCTGTCAGGCCGGCGGCGGCCAATCGCGGCACCACGGTCGAGGTGCGCGACCTGTTCTTCGCAACGCCGGCCCGATTGAAGTTCATGAAGGGCGAGCGCGCCGAAAGCTCGGCCACCAGCGATGTGGTCAAGCGCATCGCCATCGCCTTCCCCGCCGTGCGCTTCACGCTGGCCGGCTCGGACCGCTCGACACTGGAATTGCCGGCGGCGGACGACAGCGCGGAAGGCAGCCTGCGTCGTGTCGCCCAGGTGATGGGCACCGATTTTCCCGACAATTCGATTGCCCTCGACGCGATGCGCGATGGCGTGCATCTGACCGGCCACGCGTCGATCCCGTCCTTCACCCGCGCCAACGCGCTGCAGCAATATGCCTATGTGAACGGCCGCCCGGTGCGCGACAAGCTGATCGCCGGCGCCATACGCGGCGCCTATGCCGACGTCCTGCCGCGCGACCGCCATGCGGTGACGGTGCTGTTCCTGACGCTCGATCCGGCCATCGTCGACGTCAACGTCCATCCAGCCAAGGCCGATGTGCGCTTCCGCGATCCCGGCCTTGTGCGCGGATTGATCGTCGGGGCCATCCGACAGGCACTGGCCGATGCCGGCGTCCGCGCCGCCACCACGGGTGCCGCCGGCATGATGGCGGCGTTCCGGCCAGGGGCCGCATCCTACGGCCACGGCGGACCGGCAAACGGCCACCGCAGCTACGACGCGGCCTACCGCGCGTCGGGTCCGTCCGGCTTCGATCCTGCCCGATCGCCGCAGCGGCCGCTCGATATGGGTTTCGATGGTGCGGGCTTCGAGCAGCGCGGCTTGCGAGAAAGCGAGCAAGCGGCTTTCGATGCCGGTCCGCTTGCCAGCGCCGATGCACGCGCAGGGCAGGATGAAGCGGCCGAGACGTTGCTCGGCGCGGTGCTGGGCGCGGCGCGCGCCCAGGTGCATGAGAACTACATCGTCGCCCAGACCAGGGATTCGCTCATCATCGTCGACCAGCATGCGGCGCATGAACGGCTGGTCTACGAGGCGCTGAAGAATGCGCTGCATTCGCGCCCGGTGCCCTCGCAGATGCTACTTCTGCCCGAAATCATCGACCTGCCGGAAGAGGATGCCGAGCGGCTTGCGCTGCATTCGGAAACGCTGGCCCGCTTCGGTCTCGGCATCGAGCGCTTTGGCCCCGGCGCTGTCGCGGTGCGCGAGACGCCGTCGATGCTGGGCGAGGCCAATGTCCAGCAATTGGTGCGCGACCTCGCCGACGAGATCGCCGACAACGACACGGTCGACACGCTGAAGGAGCGGCTGGACAAGATAGCCGCGACCATGGCGTGCCACGGCTCTGTGCGCTCCGGCCGCCTGCTCAAGGCCGAGGAGATGAACGCGCTGCTGCGGCAGATGGAGGCGACGCCCGGCTCCGGCACCTGCAACCACGGCCGCCCCACTTATATCGAACTCAAGCTAGCGGATATCGAACGGCTTTTCGGACGGCGATAGCTGCGGACGGATTGCGGGCCTATCGCTTCGCCGCTCGAGGTCGGCAGGTCAGGAGGCCGGCCGACAATGTGGTCGCCCGCGATTTTCGCCCAGCGGCCTGAGTAGCGCGATCGCAGCCGCCGCCAGCAGGAGGATCGCACCGGTGATTTCAGCCCAGCCGACCGCCTCGCCGAAGAGCCAGGCTCCTGCCGCCAAAGCGGTCAGCAAATAGCGTGCAGCCGCCAGCAGGAGCGGAGGCGCGTCATTGAGACCGAGCTTGATCGCGGCCCAGGTCAGCACCCAGATCAGCGACATCACCGCGAAGAAGAAGAGGTTGCGAACCACCGATGGGCGCTCAGCGCAGTCCCCGACGATCGACAAGTATCCGATGGATTTCGATCCGCTCCGGCAGCTCGATCAGGAACTCGGCATCGCGGTCCAGATGATGGACTTTGGTCGGTTCGCCTTTGGTAAAGGCGGTCATCGCTTGCATGTCGGCCCAATAGGAGATGGTTGTGAACCACGTCTCGGCATCACGGTCCTCGCGCAGCAATTGGACGCCAAGCGCCGTCTTCTCGAGGGGCGGAATACCCTCGGCACGCAGGTATGGCTCATAGGCGTCGGCGATGTCGCGGCGGGTGCGACCGCGCCAGATGCGCGCGATGGTCGGTGTGGTCGGCATGAGGTTCTCCTTCAGTCAGGCGGACAGCAAACTGGGCATAGCGGACGCCGGCTGTGATCAGCCGTGAACACGAGCCAGGAAATCGCGGACCAGCGCCAGCGCGTCGTCGAAATGTGTCTCGAGCAGCCAATGACCCGCCCCTTCGATCAGATGCAGTTCCGCATCGGGCAGATCGCGATGATAGGCCCTTGCCGACGCCGCGGGCATATAGCCATCCTCTGGCCCCCAAACGATCAACGTGGGCGGATGGTGTTCACGCAAATAAGCCTGGTAGCGCGGAAACCAGGTGAGATTGGCTTCCAGCTTCTCCATCAGACCGACGGCGATCTGCCGACGAACCGGCGTGTTCATCAGTGGCCAGTGAAGATTCCAGAGATCGGGCGGCACGCGCATGGCGACGTCGTCAGCCACTTCCCCGATGAACTCGGCCCGAAACCCATCCTCACTTACCGCGGCCTCGAGCGGACGGTGCTTGCCGGGCGTCTTGTCGGTCCACCAGGCCTTGATCGTGGCGTATTTGGGTCCAAGCACATCCTCGTAGATGTCGCCGTTCTGGATGATCAGGGCGCTGATCCGCTCCGGGTGTGAGATCGCATGCCGGAGTCCTATCTGCGAGCCATAATCATGCAGCCACAAGGCGTAGCGTTGGAGACCGAATTTATCGGCAAGCTTGGAAAGCACGTCGCAATAGGCGTCGAAATCATAGCCGAAGGTGGCCGGATCGGGTGTGCCGCTGTATCCGAAGCCAGGCCAGTCGAATGCAATCGTCCGCCAGCGGTCGGCGAGCGCCGGCATCAGTCGGCGGAATTGGAACGAAGAGCAGGGATAGCCGTGCGGCAAGAGCAAGACAGGTGCTTCTAACGGCCCTGCCTCGCGATAAAAAATGGATAGATCATCCAGTTGCATGCGTCGGTGCGTCGTTGCACCCGGCATTCGGACCTCCGTCGAACAAACCTCGGCTAAACGCGTTTGATCGAGGGATCGTTCCGAATGGGGGAAGCGGACGGTCGGCAATATTCATCTCTTCAAATTCACCACGATGACACCGCCCAGCGCCAGCGCGCCGCCGATTATGCCGAGCAGAGTGGGAACTTCGCCCAGCCAGAAGAAGCCGATCAGCGCGGACATCGGCGAGACCAGATAGAGGAAGTTGGAGGCACGTGCCGCCGGCAGACGCGACAGCGCGGTCGCCCAGGCGGCATAGGCGATGAGGCTGGGCACGATGCCGAGAAAGATGACGGCGCCGAGGCCTGCTGTGTCGGCGACCGCCGCCTGCGAAAAGGCCGACGGCAGGAAGGGGGCCAGGCACAGTGCGCCGAGCACCATGTTCGAAGCCGAAATGGTCAATGGATGATGGCGGGCAAACAGCGGCTTCTGGACGATGGTGTTGACGGCCGAGCACAAGGCCGAACCAAGCACCAACAGAGCACCGGTGTTGAACGACAGGCCATGCCCATCGGCCATGGCGATGATGCCTATGCCGGCGAAGGAAATCACCGTACCGATCCAGGCCACGCCTGAGAAGCGCTCGCCCAGCAATGCCATCGCCATGATGGCGGTGAAGATCGGGCTGACATTGATGATGAAGCCGGCGGCACCGGCCGAGACGGTCAGTTCGCCGAAATTGAGCATGACGGTGTAGAGCGCGACGAAGATGGCGCCGCCAAAGACCAGGCGCCACGCTTCGTCGAGCCTTGGCAGCGCCGGGCGCTTGACGGCCAGGAAGATCGCCGCCGGCACAGCGGCGATGGCAAAGCGCAACGCACCCAGTTCCAGTGGGCCGAAGGCGGCGAGACCGGCTCGGATAGCGGGAAAGGCGGAGGCCCAGCCGACCACCGTCAGCGCCACAGCGATGGCTGCCGTGGTGTCCATTCGCTGTGTCGAATTCAACGTGCCCGTTATCTCGCTCATCTCACCGCCCTCGTATTTCTTCGGTCCTGAAAGGCAGAAAACGCCTTTTCACCCCGGTTGACAAACGACGAAATCGAGGATCACCTGTGACTATGGATCACAGCTCGGACACAATGGTGCCGCTCGAAACGCTGCGCGCCTTCGATGCGGCGGCGCGGACAGGCAGCTTTTCAGCGGCCGCCGAAAAGCTCAATATCACCCATGGCGCCGTCAGCCGGCAGATCGCCAAGCTCGAGGACTGGCTGGGATTGAAAGTCTTCGACCGTGGTGCGCGCGGCGTCTCGCTGACGATCGAAGGCAACAGGCTGCATCTGCGCACGGCGGAAGCCTTTGCGCTGATATCGACCCATTCCGACCGCTGGGTCGAGCCGCGTGGCACGGCGGTGGTGCGGCTGACCTCGATTCCCTCGGTCAGCGGACTGTGGCTGATGCCGCGCATGGCGGCTCTGGAAAACAATCCCTCGAAGCTGCGCATCGTGCTCGATGTCGACATCCGCCAGGCCGACCTTGCCGATGAAGGCATCGACCTCTCGATCCGTTGTGGACGCGGCGGCATTCCGGGCCGCATCTCGGTGCAACTTTTCGAGGAACATGTCTTCCCTGTCGCGTCACCCGAGCTTGCCCGCGAGATCGGCCGGGGCGACCCTGCCCGGCTGCTCAAATATCCGCTGATCAACGATTCCGACGCGTCGGCCTGGCGCGCCTGGTTTGCCGCGCAAGGCATGGATTACCGCCCGCGCCCGCAGGACCGCCGCTTCGAGGACTACAATCTGGTGCTCGACGCCGCCGCCTATGGGCTGGGCATCGCGCTGGCCCGCCCGCCGCTGACCGGACATCAATTACAATCGGGCCGCATCACTCCCGTCGATGAGCGCACAGCCCTCAACCCGGTATCCTACTGGCTCGACCGGCCGATGGGGCGGCCGCGTGCCGCCGCCGCCGACCTCGCCCGCCGCATCGCGGCAGAGGCCGGGCTGGCCCAGGACAAGATCGAGGCGTTTATCGAAGCCGAGCGATAGGCCTTCCGGACCTATATGGAAAACCGGCCGATTCGAAGCTCAGCGAAGCAACAACAAAACGAACCCAAGGATCACCGCTCCCAGCAAACCGGCCATTATCGAAACAAAGCCAATTTTCACCAGCAACTGCTCAGGGTGCGGCACCGCACCATGGGATTGATTGGCCGGCCTGTGCCTGCCCGCCGGCGTACCCAGGGCGGCAGCGTTGCGCGGGACTGGAGCCTGCGGCGGGATAAGCGACAGCAATGACAGCCCCGCAACCCTGGCGGAGGCATTGTCATTGGCGGTTGTCGAAGGCGGCAAGAAGGCTCGCAGCGTTTCGGCTTCGGGTTTTGCCTTTCTCGCCACGACTGTTGCCAACGCCGCCTCTTCGCCCGTCTCAAGCTGGGCAAGATAGGCATCGACGATGCCGGCGGATGCGATCTGCTGCGATTTGACGGCCATCGGCGCCGCCGGCAAAATCAACAGCGCCGGCGCTGTCTGCTGCGCGAGCAGAGACGGCGCCGGCGGTTGGACCAGCGCCTTGACCAGTGCCGTCATCACTGGATCAGCCTGCCCCGAGGGCACGGCTTGCGGCGTCATCACTTCCCTAAGCAGGGCGGGAAGACGAGTGGAGGAAACGTCCATTGCGGCCCACCAACTACATTTTTCCGCTTCACAATAAGCGTTCAGCATTGTCTCAGGCTTGTCTCATGCTTGACCTCGCCGGGAATTTATGGCGATGAAATTCTCATGAACCCTGGCGTCCCCGCATGATGAACCGTTTCGAAGGCCCCGGCGGCAAGGAAGCCCGCATCCGCTACCTGGATGGCGACTTCCAGGTTACCAGCCCCGGCGCGTTCGTGCGCTGCGCGGTGACAGGCGAAAGCATTCCGCTCGACGAGTTGAAGTACTGGAGCGTCGCAAGGCAAGAGCCCTATATCAGCGCCACCGCCTCGCTGCGCCGTGAAATCGAGATGCATCCGGAGCTGCGTAAGCGCAGTTAACCCTTCAGCTTGCGCTGGCGCCAGGCATCGAGCGTCTCGTCGATGATGCGCTCGGGAACGTGATCGAGTTCGAAGACCGTGTCGATCTCCAGCACCTCGAGCCGGTCGAGAAAGTCCTGTGACGCGCCGTGGCGCAGCCGGGCGGCGTCCTTGGCGGTGGTGATGAGCACCAGCCCCTCAGTGCGTGCGGTCGCCGCCAGCTCGGCAAGTTCGTCCTCCGCATAGAAATGATGGTCCGGAAACGGCCGCGTCAATGCCAGTTCGCCGCCGGCCTCGCGCACCGTGTCGAAGAATTTCTCGGGATGGCCGATACCGGCGAAGGCGAGGAACCGCTTGCCGGCAAGCCCTGCCTTGCCGCTTGGCTCTGTATGGGCCTCGAAGATCGCCCGGCCGGCGCGTGCCGCCTGGCGGACCACGCTGTCGGCGGCAGTGCCCTCGCCCATTTTCAACAACCCGCTGGTGAAAACCAGCTGGTCGACGATTTTGGCCCTGAGCGGCCCCCCCGGAATGACGCGGCCGTTGCCGATCCCGTAGCGCGCATCGACCACGACCAGCGCATAGTCGATGTGGATGCGGGCGCTCTGGAAGCCATCGTCCATGATCAGGAAATCGCAGCCATTCCGTTCCAGCAGCAGCCGGGCGCCGGCGGCGCGGTTCGGCGTCACCGCCACCGGCGCGTGTTCGGCGAGCAGCAGCGGTTCGTCGCCGACATGCCGGGCGCTGTCGTGGTCGATATCGACCACGTGCGGCTCGGCGAAGGAGCCGCCATGGCCGCGCGACAGGAAGCCTGGTTTGAGATGCATGCGCTTGGCCTGCTTGGCGAGCGCGATGGCCACCGGTGTCTTGCCGGTGCCGCCAACCGTGAAATTGCCGATGCACAGAACAGGTGCTTCGATCTTCTCACGCTTGGCCCGCCGCATGCCGCGGCCGGCGGCAGCCGCATAG
>NZ_RZRR01000196.1:0-7374 GCF_003998555.1 Mesorhizobium sp. M7A.F.Ca.CA.002.09.1.1
CCCTCACGGTGCCGCAGCGGTTGCAATTGATGAGCGGTCGAGGTGCGGTCTGGGGTGCGATTGCCCAGTGGATACGCAGAAGTCCAGACATGCCGATAAGCCCTTCCCGTCGGGAAGTTCATCAGGCCGGCGATGTCGAGATGCCCATGCGGGCGCGGCGTGGCGGTCGCTTGCTATGATTGGAAATCGGATGTCACGGGCGGCAGCGCGCAACAACGGTTCAGCAGTGCCAAACCGGTCTCGAACCGCCGCCCAGAAGAACACATGAACATGAAAACAGATACCGCAAATGCGGTGTCATGCAGTGTGTCGGGGGAGTTGGCGAGACCGGCGGTTACGTAGGCAAAGTGAAGCTCAAAATTGTTTCGCGATGGCCTTTCTAGCCGCGACATGCCGGACCGACAAGGGTCTTTTGTCGGTGCTACCGCAGCCGAGCCACTTGCGTTAATATCCGAAATCGAAGGTTTTCAACCAGAGACCCGGTTATGCACCCCACCTCGCTCCTGATTTTCGCCGCCGCTCTGTTCGTTGCCGCGGGCTCGCCTGGGCCATCGATCGCGGCGCTTGTCGCCCGCGTCATCTCGAAAGGGTTTCGCGACGTGTTCCCGTTCCTGCTCGCCATGTGGATCGGCGAGGGCATCTGGCTATCGCTGGCGGTGTTCGGGCTGGCTGTCGTGGCGCAGACCTTCCATTTCGCCTTCGTCGTGGTGAAATGGGTCGGCGTTGCCTATCTCGCTTACCTCGCCTGGAAGATGTGGACCGCGCCTGTCGATGCAAAAGAGGGCGAGATGCCGCGCGAGGATTCGGCGATAAAACTGTTCTTCGCCGGCATGGCGGTGACGCTCGGCAATCCCAAGATCATGATGTTCTACCTGGCGCTGCTGCCGACCATCATCGACCTCGCTTCGGTCAGCATCGTCGGCTGGGTCGAGCTGACGGCGACCATGGCCGTGGTGCTGGTCGCCATCGATCTCGCCTGGGTGCTCGCCGCATCACAGGCGCGCAAGCTTTTGAAGAGCAAGCGCGCCATGAAGATCGCCAATCGCATCAGCGCCACGACGATGGCCGGTGCGGCGGCCGCCATAGCGACGCGGTCCTGAGCCGGCGCGTCACATCACTTCAATGATCGGCGCGATCTCGACGCTGAAGGCCGGGTTCATCAGGATCGGGCAGTCCTTGGCCTTGGCGACGGCATCGTCGATGTCTTTCGCTTCGACGATCGTGTAGCCGGCGGCCGGATTGCTGCCGCCATTGTTCTCGACCTTGCCGCCGGGCAGCACCATCTTCGACATGCCGACCGGATTGCCGCCGTCGACCACAGCCGAGCCGAGCTTGCCGTACCAGCCGTTCCAGGCGTCCATTGCGGCCTTCCGCTCGGCCTCGTCGGTCGGCATCTTGCCCGAGCCATGATAGACGTAGAGATACTTCGCCATGTTCTCCTCCCTTGGTGAGCGGCATCGAACCGGCATGCGGTCATGCCGCCTGCCGATCATCGGACCAAACCGGCAAACAAGCAACGAGAATGCGACACTGCTAATATAACGCCCCGGTCTGGATCCTGCCGCAATCCGTCACCTTGCCATGGCGTGGTATTCGTCGTTCGGCCGCATATCGATTGCCGCGGCCACGCGGTTCGACATGTTGAAGAAGGCAGCGGTCGAGGCGATGTCCCAGATGTCGCGATCGGTGAAGCCGGCCTGACGCAGCGCGCCCCGGTCGGCCTCGACGATCTTGGCCGGCTCTTGCGTCAGCTTGACGGCGAATTCGAGCATTGCCGTCTGCCTGGGCGAAAGATCGGCGGCGCGGAAATTCATCACCATCATTTCGCCGAGCGCCGGATCGCCGGAGAGCTGGCGCACCGCCGCGCCGTGCGCGGTCAGGCAATAGTAGCAATGATTGATCGAGGAGACGGCGACCGCGATCATTTCGCGCTCCAGCTTCGACAGGCCGGACTCACCCAGCATCAAATCGTTGTACATGTCGGTGAAGGCGCGCAGCTTCTTGTCGTCGAAGGCATAGGCCCTGAGCACGTTGGGGACGAGGCCGAGCTTCTCCTCGCATTTGGCGAAATAGGTTTTTGTCGCCTCGCTCAGCTCTCCCTGGCCAAGATCAAGCGCGCTGATTTTGCCGGTCATGGGTCATTTCTCCTCGTTGCGCGGCATCTTGTCGCCAAATTCCGATAATTCTTGGCAAGCCGTCAAACCTTTGTCGCCAAACAGCGGTCATCTGCTACCATAGTCGTAAAAGCATTCGACGGGAGGGACGTGCGTCATGGCCAGCGTGAAATCCGCGAGCAAGCCGAAGAAAAAAGCCACGGCAGCGCTTAAAGCGGAGGAAAGGCCAGCCAGGCTTGCAGACTATCTGCTCGCCCGCGCGCCAGCTGAAGACATTGCTCCCTACGATGTGGCCGACCTGGAGCGGGCTGCCGATCTCGCCGGCCAGGCAGTCGCCACTCACAGGAAAGGCGAGTGCGTCGTCGCCGTCGATGCCGATTCGGGCGTTGTGCGAGACGGCCGCCCGATGACGGTTGTCACGGTCGTCAACGACAACATGCCGTTCCTGTTCGATTCCATCCTCGGCGAGATCACCGAGACATCGGGCGAACCGACCCTGGTCACCCATCCGGTTATCGTCGTGCGCCACGGCAAGGGCGGCGTGGAAGAAATCCTCGGCGACGGCAATTTCGCCAAGGACGATGGCAGCCACGACCGGCTGAGCGTCATCCATGTCCACATCCCGCGGCTGACATCCGAGCAGGCGAGCGGATTGAGCGAGCGGCTGCGCAAGATCCTTGGCCAGGTTCATGCCGCCGTTCACGACTGGAGGCCAATGCTGGCCCGCCTCGATCAGGCGATCTCGGAATTCCGCTATACGGCCGTGCCGCTCGACAAGAAGAGCGTTGCCGAGGCTCTCGCCTTCCTGGAGTGGCTGCGCGACGACAATTTCACCTTCCTTGGCATGCGCGAGTTCAAATACACCGGCGGCGAGGAAAGCGGCACGCTGGAGCGCGCTGAAAAGCCTGGCCTCGGCATCCTGTCCGATCCCGACGTGCTGGTGCTCAGGCGCGGCACCGAAGCGGTAACGACGACGCCGGAGATCCGCGCCTTCCTGCATGGGCCGGAGCCGCTGATCGTCACCAAGGCCAATGCCAAGTCGTCCGTGCACCGCCGCATCTATCTCGATTACATCGGCATCAAGACCTACACCGCCAAGGGTACGCTCGCGGGCGAATTGCGCATCGTCGGCCTGTTCACCTCGACCGCCTACACGCGCTCGGTGATGAAGATCCCGTATCTCAGGTCCAAGGCCGAAACCATCATCGCCAAGTCCGGCTTCGACCGGCACGATCATTCCGGCAAGGCGCTGATCAACGTGCTGGAAAGCTATCCGCGCGACGAGCTGTTCCAGGTGCCGGTGCCGATCCTGCGCAAACATGCCGCCGCCATTCTGGGCCTGGTCGAGCGGCCACGCGTGCGGGCGCTGGTGCGCGCCGACCAGTTCGACCGTTTCGTCTCAATCCTCGTCTTCGTGCCGCGCGACCGTTACGACAGCGTCGTGCGCGAGAAGATTGGCTCCTATCTGAAAACCGTATTCGAAGGCCGGCTGTCGGCCTACTACCCGGCCTTTCCCGAGGGCGGGCTGGCGCGCGTGCACTTCATCATCGGCCGCTCCGGCGGCAAGACGCCGAAGGTCGAGCAAGCGACGATAGAGGCGGCGATCCGCGACATCGTGCGTACCTGGGAGGACGCCCTTTCCGATGCGGCCGAGGCCAGTGGCGGCGACCAGGCTTTGAAGGCGATTGCCGCGCGGCTGCCGGAAAGCTACCGCGATTCGTTCAGCGCGGCGGTGGCGCTGGCCGATGCCGGGCGCATTGCCAAGATCAGCGCCGGCAATCCGATCGCCATCGACTATTATCGCCATGCCGAGCAGAAGCCGCACCAGGCATCGCTGAAGATCTATCACCACGGCAGCCCGGTGGCGCTGTCGCGCCGCGTGCCGGTGCTGGAAAACATCGGCTTCCGCGTCATCAGCGAGCGCACTTTCGAGGTCGGCGACGACCAGGTCGGCACGATCAATAGTGATCGGCCCGGCTTAGTCTTTATTCATGACATGGAGCTTGAGAACAGCTACGGCCAGCCGATCGACCTGACCGATGGCGGCGCGCTGTTCGAAGATGCGTTCCTCTCCGTCTGGCGCGGCGACGTCGACAATGACGGCTATAACGGCCTCGCCCAGACCGCCGGCCTGTGGTCTGGCGAGATCACCATCCTGCGCGCCTATGGCCGTTATCTGCAGCAGGTCGGCATTCCGCAAAGCCAGGATTTCATCGCCGCCGCGCTCAACCGCTATCCCGACATAGCGCGTGGCCTGCATGCGCTGTTCATCGCCCGGCTTGGCCCGACAGCCGAGACCGAAGGCGTGGTGGCCGCAAAGCATCTCAAGGCCAAGATCAAGGATGCGCTGGAGGATGTGCCGAACATCGACGACGACACCATCATCCGGCGCTACCTCAATCTGATCGAAGCCACGCTGCGCACCAATCATTTCGTTGCCGATACGAAAGAAAAGGGCCAGTCGCTGGCGATCAAGCTGGACTCGCACGCGGTCGAGGGCTTGCCGGCGCCGCGGCCGTGGCGGGAGATCTTCGTCTACGGCTCCGAGGTCGAAGGTCTGCATCTGCGCTTCGGTCCGGTGGCGCGCGGCGGCCTGCGCTGGTCCGACCGCGCCCAGGACTACCGCACCGAGGTGCTCGGCCTGGTCAAGGCACAGCAGGTCAAGAATGCCGTCATCGTGCCGGTGGGCGCCAAGGGCGGCTTCTATCCGAAGAAGCTGCCGATGAGCGCTGGCCGCGACGCGATCTTCGAGGCCGGTACTTCGGCCTACAAGAACTTCGTCTCCAGCCTGCTGTCGATCACCGACAATATCGGCCTCGACGGCGTCATCCCGCCGGCCGGCGTTATCAGACGCGACCCGGACGATCCGTATTTCGTCGTTGCCGCCGACAAGGGCACGGCGACCTTCTCCGATACCGCTAACGCGATCTCGGAGAAGCACGGCTTCTGGCTCGACGACGCCTTCGCCAGCGGCGGCTCGGCCGGCTATGACCACAAGAAGATGGGCATCACCGCCAAGGGCGCCTGGGAAGCGGTCAAGCGGCATTTCCGCGAGATCAACCGCGACATCCAGACCTCGTCCTTCACCGTCGTTGGGGTCGGCGACATGTCGGGCGACGTGTTCGGCAACGGCATGCTTTTGTCCCCGAAAACCCGGCTGATCGCGGCCTTCGACCATCGCGACATCTTCATCGATCCCGATCCCGACATGGCAGCCTCGATGGCCGAGCGCGAGCGCATGTTCGCGCTGCCGCGTTCGAGCTGGCAGGACTACGACAAGACGAAACTGTCGGAAGGCGGCATCATCGTCTCGCGCAACCAGAAATCGATCACCTTGCCGGCGGCGGCGGCGGCGGCGATCGGCCTGGCCAAGACCACCGCCACGCCGGTCGAGATCATGACCGCCATCCTCAAAGCGCCGGTCGATCTTCTGTGGTTCGGCGGCATCGGCACGTATCTCAGGGCATCGACCGAGACCAATGCCGAGGTCGGCGACCGCGCCAACGATGCCATTCGCATCACCGCGCTCGACGTCCGGGCGAAAGTGATCGGCGAGGGCGCCAATCTCGGCGTCACGCAGCGGGCGCGCATCGAGTTCGGCATGAATGGCGGCCGCTGCAACTCCGACGCCATCGACAATTCGGGCGGCGTCAACTGCTCCGACGTCGAGGTCAACATCAAGATCGCGCTGGCTTCCGCCATGCGCAAGGGGTCGTTGACACGCCCGGCACGCAACAAGCTGCTGGCCGAGATGACCGAGGAGGTCGGCTCGCTGGTGCTGTCCAACAACTACCAGCAGACGCTGGCGCTTTCGATCGCCCGCAAGCGCGGCCTCGCCGACATCGCGCATCAGAGCCGCTTCATGACGGCGCTGGAGGCGCGCGGCCTGCTCGACCGTGCCGTCGAGACGCTGCCGTCGCCGGCAGCGCTGGCCGAGCGCGAAGCGCGTGGCGAACCGCTGACCAGAGCCGAACTCGGCGTGCTGCTCGCCTATGCCAAGATTGTGCTGTTTTCCGACATCGTCGCCAGCGACGTGCCTGATGACGCGCATTTCGACCGCGACCTGATGGGCTATTTTCCCGACCAGATGGCGAAGAAATACGCCGCCGAGATCCATGGCCACAGGCTGCGCCGCGAGATCATCACACGGGTCGTCGCCAACGATCTGGTCAATCGCGGCGGCCCATCCTTCGTCAACCGGCTGCAGGAGGCCACCGGGCGCACCGCCGCCGACGTGGTGCGGACCTTCGCGGTGGTGCGTGACGGTTTTGCCTTGCCGGCGCTCTATCGCGAGATCGACGCGCTCGACAACCAGATCGACGGCCAGGTGCAGCTCGATCTCTATCAGATGGTCAGCCGGCTGATCTATGTGACCAGCGGCTGGTATCTGAAGAACGATGCCGGCACGGCACCCCTCAGCCAGCGCATTGCCGAGTTGCAGGAAGCCCGCAAGGCGCTGGAGCCCAAGCTCGTTTCGCTGCTGCCGGCCTTTTCACGCGAGCGCATCGAGGAGAAGCGGCATGGGCTGTTCAAGGCCGGCGCGCCGGAAAGCTTGGCCGGGCAGCTGGCACTGAGCGAGGTGGCGGAACTCATCCCCGACATCGCGCTGACGGCGCGCACCGCCGGCGCCGATATCGTCGCCGCGGCCAAGGCGTTCTTCGCCGTCAGCGATGCCTTCCGCATTCCGCGTGTCGAGGATGCCGCACGCTCGATCACGCCATCGGACTACTACGATCAGCTGGCGCTTTCGCGCGCCACCGACACGATCGATGCGGCACGGCGCGGCATCGCGGTGGCGGCGCTCACCGGCCACGCCAAGACGGCCGATCCGGTGGCTGCCTGGCTGGACGCCGGCGGCGAGCGGGTGGCGCGCATCCGCGAGCGGCTGCAGGCGTTGACCGAGGGCGGCGACATCACCGTGTCGCGGCTGTCGGTGGCGTCGGGGCTGATGAGCGATCTGACGGGGATGTGAACCGTCGATGATTGCCACACGCGTTGTCGGGTGCGTGTGGCGCCTTTTCCAATGTTATCGGCGCTTGGCGTTCAGCAAGCTCACCAGGAATGTTTGAGGGTGCCGACGATTTTCAGCCGGTCGCCGTAGAATTCGGTCCCGTAATAGCTGGTTGTCAGATACTTCCGGTCGAACAGGTTCGTTGCGTTCAAGGCCAACGTCACGTCCTTGGTCATCTTGTAGCTAATCGCCGCATCCACCAGTGCGTAGCCGCCAATCGAAATGGTGTTCGCGTCATCCCCGTAGGTT
>NZ_RZRR01000197.1:0-7352 GCF_003998555.1 Mesorhizobium sp. M7A.F.Ca.CA.002.09.1.1
CACCGACAGCACCAGCCCGAAGGTCAGCGCTTCGTGCGGCTGGATGCGACCGGCCGGGACCGGGCGGCTGGCGGTCCTGGTCATCACGGCATCGATGTCGGCATCGTACCACATGTTGAGCGCGCCGGAGGCGCCAGCACCTATCGCAATAGCCAGGATGGCGATCACCGCCAGCAGAGGGTTGATGGTCACGGGGGCGGCGACCAGGCCGACAAAGGCGGTGAACACCACCAGCGACATGACGCGCGGCTTCAGCAGCGCGAAGAAATCGCCCGCCGTCGCTTCCGACATGCGAAAGCCCGCTTCGTCAATCAATGGTCGTCGACAAGGGCCATGCGTACTTAAGTCCATCATCCGTTGGCCGAAACCGCCGGCGGACCGGCGGTTTCGTATTCGAGCGAACAGCCGCCTTACTTGATCTTCGGCAGCTGTTCCCACTGGTGGAAGGGCGGCGGCGAAGGCAGCTGCCATTCGAGCGTCGTTGCGCCCTCGCCCCATGGGTTGGCGCCGGCGATCCGCTTCTTCTGGAAGGCCTCGAACACGCCATAGAGGAAGATCAGGACGCCGACGGCCGAGATATACGAGCCGATGGACGACACATAGTTCCAGCCGGCAAACGCATCGGGGTAGTCGATGGTGCGGCGCGGCATGCCGGCGAGACCGAGGAAGTGCTGCGGGAAGAAGATCAGGTTCACGCCGACGAAGGTGACCCAGAAGTGGGTGTTGGCGATGACGGGCGAATACATGTAGCCGGTCATCTTCGGGAACCAGTAGTACCAGCCGGCGAAGATGGCGAACACCGCGCCCAGCGACAGCACGTAGTGGAAGTGGGCGATGACGAAATAGGTGTCATGCAGCGAGCGGTCGAGGCCGGCATTGGCCAGCTGGACGCCGGTGACGCCGCCGATGGTGAACAGGAAGATGAAGCCTAGCGCCCACAGCATCGGCGTCTTGAACGAGATCGACCCGCCCCACATCGTCGCGATCCAGGAGAAGATCTTCACGCCTGTCGGCACCGCGATGACCATGGTGGCGAAGACGAAATAGCGCTGCGTATCGAGCGACAGGCCGGTCGTGTACATGTGGTGCGCCCAGACGATGAAGCCGACGGCGCCGATCGCCACCATGGCGTAGGCCATGCCGAGATAACCGAACACCGGCTTCCTCGAGAAGGTCGAGATGACGTGGCTGATGATGCCGAAGCCCGGCAGGATCAGGATGTACACTTCAGGGTGACCGAAGAACCAGAACAGGTGCTGGAACAGGATCGGGTCGCCGCCGCCGTCGGGCGCAAAGAAGGTGGTGCCGAAATTGCGGTCGGTGAGCAGCATGGTGATGCCGCCGGCCAGAACCGGCAGCGACAGCAGGAGCAGGAAGGCGGTGATCAGCACCGACCAGGCAAACAGCGGCATCTTGTGCAGCGTCATGCCAGGCGCGCGCATGTTGAAGATGGTGGTGATGAAGTTGATGGCGCCGAGGATCGACGAGGCACCGGCAAGGTGGATCGACAGGATCGCCAGATCCATGGCCGGCCCGGGCTGGCCCGAAGTCGACAACGGCGGATAAAGCGTCCAGCCGCCACCGACACCATAGGCACCCGGTGCGCTCGGCATGAACATCGAGGTGAGCAGCAGGATGAAGGCCGGCGGCAGCAGCCAGAAGGAGATGTTGTTCATGCGCGGGAACGCCATGTCGGGCGCGCCGATCATGATCGGGACCATCCAGTTGGCAAAACCGCCGATCAGCGCCGGCATGACCATGAAGAAGATCATGATCAGGGCGTGCGCGGTGGCGAAGGCATTGTACATGCTCTTGCCGCCGTCGATCGCGGCGTCACCGTTCATGCCGTAGACCATCTGCGCCAGACCGCTGAAGATCTGGATGCCAGGCTCCTGCAGTTCCATGCGGATGGCGACCGACAAGGCGCCGCCGATGATGCCGGCCATGATCGCGAAGATCAGGTAGAGCGTGCCGATGTCCTTGTGGTTGGTCGAATAAACCCAGCGCACCCAGCCGTGATAAGGCTTGTGGTCGTGCCCGTCGTGAGCTGCAGCGTCTGCCATGTTCCGCTCCGTTCCCTAAATCTTGCTAACCCGCGGCATCAGTTGCCGGCGGCCGCTACCTTGTTCTGGCCGTCGACCTCGGCCATCAGCGTCTTGTTGGCGCCGGGCAGATCGGTCTTGGCTGCCGCCAGCCAGGTCTTGAACTGCGCATCAGAGACGACGCGGATGGCGATCGGCATGAAGGCATGGTCCTTGCCGCAGAGCTGCGAGCACTGGCCGTAAAAAATACCTTCCTTCTCCGCCTTGAACCAGGTCTCGTTGGTGCGACCCGGAACGGCGTCGATCTTGATGCCGAACGACGGCATGGCGAAGGAGTGGATCACGTCGGTCGCGGTGACGAGCACGCGGGTCATGGTGTTGACCGGCACGACCAGCTCGTTGTCGACGGCCAGCAGGCGCGGGTAGACCTTGCGGTCCTCCTTGCCGGCAGCGGCGCGTTCGGCGTCCTGGAGGATCGCGGAGTTGAAAGAGAGCGTGTTGTCGGTCTGGTACTCGTAGTCCCAGTTCCACTGGTTGCCGGTCGCCTTGACGGTCAGCTTTGCTTCTTCCGGCGGCGTGTATTGCGCGGTCAGCAGCTGGAACGAGGGGATAGCGATGAGGAGCAGGATGACGACAGGTCCGATCGTCCAGATCAACTCGATCCACGTGTTGTGGCTGGTCTTGGACGGAACCGGGTTGGCGCTCGCGCGGAATCTGATGATGCAATAGGCGAGAAGAATCAGCACCAGGATGGTGATCGGGACGATGAACCACATTGTGTAGTTCCCGAACCACTCGATCTGCCGCATCATGTCGGTCGCCGGCGCCTGGAAGGTTGTCTCCCAGTTCTTGGGCTGGTCGGCATGGGCGGATGCGCCGGCGAAAAACGTGATAGCGGCACAAGCACTTAGAAACTTGGCACTTGCTGGAACCTTGGCGTTTGCCAGGAAATTTCTCATCGCCCTCATCGTCTCCCAGTTCCTCGCTGTGGTACCCACGAGAATAACGAACAATGCCGGGACGGGAATCCCGACAGTTTCAAGCTGGTTCAAACCATACTCTTTTTCCCTCCGCAAGAAAGGAGCGGACGAAACCGTGCGGCATTTTTGCGCGCAAGCCCGGATGTGCCTTTGGAGGCAGCCGCGGCAGCCCCGAATCGCCTACATTGAACCCACAGCGGCATTCCCGCGGCGCGCACGTGCCGAACGTCGCAATTCGGGCGAAATTGGCAGGGAAAAGCGCCGTATTGGCTTTTTCGGGGCAGACCTGGTGCGGTCTCGTCCTTTACTTGGCTTTGGCGCGGCTTAAAGTGCCGTGATTCGCAATGGAGCCGTCATGAATTACTGGCTTTCGAGAAACTCTCGGTTTTCGAGAAACTGGGCGAAGGTCATCTTTTTCGCCGCCCTGTCTGGCATCGGCTTGTCCGCGATCGTGTCCGGCACGGCGAACGCCGCGCAACCGAGCGGTACCGTTCGCTCGACGCATGGCGCATGGTCGATCATCTGCGACACGCCGGCCGGTGCCACCTCGGAACAATGCGTGATGATGCAGAACGTCGTCGCCGAGGACCGTCCGGAGATGGGACTGTCGGTCGTCGTGCTGCGCACCGCCGACAACAAGGCGGAGATCCTGCGCGTTCTGGCGCCGCTCGGCGTGCTTTTGCCCAACGGGCTTGGCCTCAATGTCGACGGCAAGGACATCGGTCGCGCCTATTTCGTGCGCTGTTTCCAGGACGGCTGCTATGCCGAGGTTATCCTCGAAAAGCCGCTTCTCGACACGCTGAAGACCGGCACGTCGGCCACCTTCATTGTCTTCCAGACCCCGGAAGAAGGCATCGGCATCCCGGTCGACCTCAAGGGTTTTGCCGACGGCTTCGCCGCCCTCCCCTGAAAGCCCGGCGACATCACCGGCTTCATCAACCAGAAGTGACGTCGACGGTCTGCTGGCAAACCGCTTTTGTCTTCACAATGCGGCTGAGCGATTGTCTCGGCGCACCTTCGCGCCTACATCGTGGCAAAGACCCATTCCTCCTGTGAACGGACGCGCCATGAACAGCCTGATCGGCCAATTCGACATTTCAGACGATCGCATCAAGCAGATCGTCGCCGAAACCATCAACGGCGCCGATGACGGCGAGCTGTTCCTCGAATACAGCGAGAGCGAAGCGCTGATGTTCGACAATGGCCGGCTGAAGACCGCCAACTTCAACACCGACCAAGGGTTTGGCCTGCGCGCGGTTGCCGGCGAAGCCAGCGGCTATGCCCATTCCAGCGATCTCTCCGAAGCTTCGCTGCTGCGCGCGGCCGATGCCGTTTCGACCGTCAAGGGCGGCTATTCCGGCACGCTTGCCGCCGCACCCGCCCGCACCAACCGCCATCTCTATGGCGAAGAGAACCCGATCCCCTCGCCCTCCTTCGAGGCCAAGGCAAAGCTCCTGCAGGAAATCGACGCCTGGCTGCGCGCCGAGGACCCGCGCGTGCGGCAGGTTTCGGCATCGCTCGCCGCATCCTGGCAGCATGTCGAGATCGTGCGCGCCGACGGCCAAATGGTGCGCGACATCCGCCCGCTTGTCCGCGTCAACGTCTCCGTCGTTGTCGGCAATGGCGACCGCCAGGAGAGCGGCTCCTACGGCATGGGCGGCCGCAAGGCGTTTGGCGAATTCCTGGTCGAGGACAGCTGGAAGCACGCCGCCAAGGAGGCGCTCAGGCAAGCTCTGGTCAATCTTGAGGCGATACCGGCGCCGGCCGGCACTTTCGACATCGTCTTGTCCAGCGGCTGGCCGGGCGTCATGCTGCACGAGGCCGTCGGCCATGGGCTGGAAGGCGATTTCAACCGCAAGAAGACCTCGGCCTTCGCCGGACTGCTCGGCCAGCAGGTCGCCGCCAAGGGGGTGACCGTCGTCGACGACGGCACGATGCCCGAGCGGCGCGGCTCGCTGACAGTCGACGACGAAGGCACGCCTTCGGCCCGCAATGTGCTGATCGAGGACGGCAAGCTGGTCGGCTACATGCAGGATCGCCAGAACGCCCGGCTGATGGGCATGAAGGCAACCGGCAACGGCCGCCGCGAAGGCTACGCACACCAGCCGATGCCGCGCATGACCAACACCTATATGACGGCGGGCGACATGGAGCCGGACGAAATCATCGCCTCGGTCAAGAACGGCATCTATGCCGTCTCCTTCGGTGGCGGCCAGGTCGACATCACCTCGGGCAAATTCGTGTTCGGCTGCACCGAGGCCTACATGATCGAGAACGGCAAGGTGACGCAGCCGATCAAGGGCGCGATGCTGATAGGCAACGGTCCGGACGCCATGCATCGCGTCTCGATGATCGGCAACGACATGAAGCTCGACACCGGCATCGGCATGTGCGGCAAGGCCGGACAGGGCGTGCCGGTCGGCGTCGGCCAGCCGCATCTGCGCATGAACCAGATGACGGTGGGCGGCACGCGGGTCTGAGCGAACGGCCCCGATGGCCGGGCTTATGCCTTGCCGATAGACCGGCGCGAAGTCGTGTAGAGAATCAGGAAGGCGATGACGCCACCGATCGCATATTTGACCCAAGCACTCAGGTAGTCGACGGTCCCGTCGTGGCCGGAGACATACAGCGCAGCTGCGACAAACGTCATGGCTGCGATGCCAAGTGCATAGGACGGCAATAGCCCGGTTCGAGCGATCTTTCGCAAAATCCAGGCGACGAGCGCACCCGAGAGCGCCATCATGAGAGTTGCGCCGGCGCTTACGTTATGCGGCGCCTGACATCGCGCTGCGGACATTTGGCGGGCTCCCAACAGTAGAGGTCGCGGACAGCGCGGTGGTGTCGTCCGCACTCGACCTCGCAAAGAAGGGAATGGATTTCGCAGATGCTCTGCATCTGGGGAAATCAGCTCATTGCGCTGGCTTTGCAACCTTTGATCGTAATTTCCTCAAGGCTGCAAAGACGGCGGGATATGACAGCTTGCAGGAAGCATGACAAAGGTCCGTCGCTGGCGCCCTGATGGTCGAGTCAGACCGAATGCGCCCGCTGATGCTTGCGTTTTCCAGTTTGAATTCCCGGCTGCACCTTGAAGTGAACACAATCGGCATTAGGAAATTGTTAGGTGTTTAACTGCCTGGGCTGCCGTTTCCGCACGAACGCAGTGCCGGCCTTCTGGTTGCGGTGGTGTTGGCAATGCGGCATTTCCCCGGCGTCCTGACCTCCTCTTTCCTGCTTGGCTTCGTTTCGTTGATTGGCGCGACATGGTTGCAAGCCAGTCCGGCGGCGGCACAGTCGACATTGTTCAAGTCGCGATCGACGCAATCTGCCGCAATTGGTGGAAGCACCAGCGTCCCCTACGGTTGGGTCGATTTCTGCCATCGCCGGCCAAAGGAGTGCAAGGTGCCCGCTCTGCCGGCCGCGAATATCAAGCTGACCGCGCAGAACCTACGCATCCTCAAGCGGATAAATCACAAGGCGAACAGCGCCATCAAACCCGTCAGCAATTTCGATCACTGGGGTACGATGGCGGATCACTGGGACTATCCGGTAGACGGTAAGGGCGACTGCAAGATCTACGCGCTCTACAAGCGCAAGCTTCTTCTGGCAGCGGGATTCCCCCGGCAAGCGTTGCTGATGACCGTGGTGCGCGACCTGGACAATGAAGGCCACACCATTCTGACGGTGAAAACCGACAAGGGTGATCTTGTCCTGGACAATCTGGTCAATGAGATCAGGCCCTGGAATGCGACGGGCTATTACTTCGTGAAACGTCAGTCGCAGCAGAACCCAAACACCTGGGTGTCGATCAACCAACGCGGCGGCACGTCGAAACGACTGTCGCCAAGTTCGTAGGGCCGAAGCCTCCAGGCTATCGCCGCTTCTTCGGCTTCTCCAGCAGTGCCACCGCTTCGACTTGCGGCGACCACAGGAACTGGTCGATCGGCGTCACGCTCTTCAAGGCGTAGCCGCCGTCGATGAGGATGCGCAGGTCGCGAGCCAGCGTCACCGGATTGCAGGATACCGCGGCAACGTAGGGAACATCCGAGCGGGCGATCTGCTTCGACTGGTCCTCGGCGCCGGCGCGCGGCGGGTCGAACACCACACCGTCGAACGCATTCAACTCCTTGAACGTCAGCGGCCGGCGGAACAGGTCGCGGCGTTCGCCCGTCACCCGCTTCAAGCCGGTGGCGAAGCGCGATCCACGGTCGAGCGCTGAAAGCGCTGCCGCATCGCCTTCCACCGCATGGACTTCCGACTTCGCGGCCAGGCGCAGAGCAAAGCTACCGCAACCGGCGAAAAGATCCGCCACCTTCTTGGCACGCTTCAGATG
>NZ_RZRR01000198.1:0-7338 GCF_003998555.1 Mesorhizobium sp. M7A.F.Ca.CA.002.09.1.1
GTCTTCAAGAGTGATGTCGCCGCCATGGGAGCGGGCGATGTCGCGGGCGATCGACAGGCCGAGCCCGGTGCCGCTGGCATCGAGGTTGCGGGCCTCGTCGAGCCGCACGAAAGGCTTGAACACGTCTTCGCGTCGATCGGCGGGAATGCCCGGACCATCGTCGTCGATGGTGACCAGCAGCGAGCCGCGGCCATGGGTGGCGTTGACCTCCACCGTCTTGGCATAGCGGAAGGCGTTGCCGATGACGTTGGACATCAGCCGGGCAAAGGCATTGGGCCGCACATGCACATCGTGATCGCCGGCAAGCGTCGTCGACAGCTTACGCTTGCGCAGCCTGGCTTCCTCGTCGAGCTTTTCGAAATAGGCCTCGAGATCGAACCGTCCGGCGTCTTCCGAAGCTTCGCCGCGGGCAAAGGACAGATAGCCTTCGAGCATCGACTGCATGTCGTCGATGTCCTGGTCGAGCGCTGCCTTGGTCTCGGCCTTGCCGCCGGAAAGCGCCAGCTGCAGCTTGAAGCGAGTGAGGATGGTTCTGAGGTCATGGCTGACGCCGGTCAGCATGGCGGTGCGCTGTTCGATCTGGCGTTCGATGCGCTCGCGCATCTGCATGAAGGCAAAGCCGGCGCGGCGAACCTCCTCGGCGCCGCGCGGCCGGAAATCGCGCGGCATCGGCCGGCCCTTGCCAAAGCTTTCGGCGGCTTCGGCAAGCATCAGGATCGGCCGGATCTGGTTGCGCAGGAAGGGAATGGCGATCATCAACAGCACCAGCGAGGTGCCGACCATCCAGATCAGGAAGATGTGGGTGTTAGAGGCATAGGCCTGGCTGCGGCGCACGAAGACGCGCAGCACCTTGCCCTCGAGCTGCACGCGTACCTCGACGATGTTGGAGTTGCCGACCGTGTCGATCCAGAACGGGCGGTTGATCTGGCGGGTGATCTCGGACGAGAGAACATCATCCAAAATCGAGAAAAACGGCTTTGGACCGGGCGCGGGGAGTGGGTCGGGCGGCAAGAGGTCGACCTTCAGCTGCATGCGGTCCTGGGCGATGCGGATTATGTTGGTGTAGTCGGCATCGCGCGGATAGGTCTCGATCAGGTCGATGATGGCGGCGATGTCGCGCACGGTGGCCTGCGACAGGCGCTGCGTCACGGTTGCCCAGTGACGTTCCATGAAGACGAAGGCGACGACCGATTGCAGCAGGATCATCGGCGCGATGACGATGATCAGCGAGCGGGCATAGAGCCGCTTGGGCATATAGAGCGAGACGAGGCGCCAGAAGCGGTTCCAGGCGCGCGGCACCGCCTTCAGCGTCCGCGCAGCGCGTGCGCTCAAGCCGCCATTGCCCGGCTGTTCCAGTTCCGTGGTTGCCATTCGCTCTTTTCGCTTGCCCGCAGCCGTTCAGCCGGCCGCAGGCGGCATTCTATTCCACGCTGAGCCGATACCCAATACCGCGTACGGTCTGGAGCCAGACCGGATTGGACGGATCGCGCTCGATCTTGCGGCGCAGCCGGTTGATCTGGACGTCGATGGTGCGCTCGCCGACTTCCGAATCGTCGCCGACAAGCTCGTGGCGGGGTATCGTCTCGCCCGCCCGCGCGGCGAAGATCGCCAGGATCTCCTGCTCGCGATCGGTCAGCTTCAACGCCTCGCCGCCACGCTTCAATTCGCGCCGGGCGATCTGGAACGTGTAGGGGCCGAAGACCAACTGCTCGACCTTGGGCGTGGTCGCCGGGCCACCGCGGCGCAGGATGTTGTTGATGCGCAGGATCAGCTCGCGCGGATCGAACGGCTTTGGCAGATAGTCGTCGGCGCCAGCCTCCAGCCCTGAGATGCGGCTGTCGGTCTCCGACAGCGCTGTGAGCATCAGGATCGGTACGTTCTTTTCGGCCCGCAGCGACTTGGTCAGGTCGACGCCCGTCTCGCCGGGCATCATGACGTCCAGCACCAGAAGGTCGAAGTCGAGGCCGGCAAGCTTGCGCCTGGCTTCGCCGGCATTGCCGGCAACGGTGACGCGAAAGCCATTTTCGGTCAGATACTGCTTGAGAAGATTGCGGATGCGGGTGTCGTCGTCGACGACAAGCAGATGCGGCGCGTCGTCGTCCGGCGCGGCCGCGTGATCGACCCGTTCAGTGCTCTCCATGGCTTTTCCCTGACATTTTTGCGGACCCAACGTCGATCTGCGCCCTCAGTTCCGGATTGACCATCGCTTCGAGGAACCGTTCCACCAAGGTCCGTTCGGTTACTCCGGAATCCCCCAATGCAGCATGGATGCGGCGCGACTGTGGCCGCGCCAGCGCCAGCGCCAGCGCACGGCCTTTGGCTGTCGGATAAAGTTCGCGCTGGCGGCGGTCGCGCGGACCTTGCAACTGCACGATATGGTCGGTGTCGATCAGTTGCTTGAGCACACGGGCCAGGCTCTGCTTGGTGATCTTCAGCACGTCGAGCAGTTCGGCGACCGTCAGGCCCGGCCTGCGGTTGACGAAATGCAGCACCCGGTGGTGGGCCCGGCCGAAGCCGTAATCGGCCAGGATCTGGTCCGGATCGGAGGTGAAGTCGCGATAGGCAAAGAAGAGCAGCTCGATGATGGCGAAGTCGATGCCGTCCTCGACCGACATTGCGGTCCTGATCGGTTTTCCGGCGGCTGGGCTTCGATCCGTCATTATTTCTCCGTGGGAAAGAGAGATTATGTCAGTACTATTGACGTAATTTCCCTGCAATGGTAATTTTTGACAAGCTTTTGGGCGGATTGCGAACGAAAAGGCAAGGGAAGCCGGTTTTTCCGGAATTTCCTAAGTTTGCCAGAGCGCAATTATCCGCCTACGCTCCACCATAAAAGCCGCTTTGGGCGGCCGACACGAAACACACAACGATACAACTATCCGGGCTGCCGCCCGTGGGAGGTTACCATGGCATCCGTTCCCTTCGATCAACTCGATGGCTTCATCTGGATGAACGGCGAATTCGTCCAATGGGGTGACGCCAAGATCCATGTGCTGACGCACGGGCTGCATTACGCCAGCGCTGTTTTCGAGGGAGAGCGCGCCTATGGCGGCGAGATCTTCAAGCTCAACGAACACACCGAGCGCCTGCATGAATCGGCACGCCTGCTCGGTTTCAAGATCCCCTATTCGGTGGCCGAGCTCAACGACGCCTCTTCCACGCTTCTCAAGAAGCAGGGTTTCCAGGACGCCTATGTCCGGCCGATCGCCTGGCGCGGCAGTGAGCAGATGGGCGTCTCGGCGCAGAACAACCGCATCAACTGCGCCATCGCCATCTGGCAATGGCCAAGCTATTTCGATCCTGCGCAGAAGCTGAAAGGCATCCGTCTCGATGTGGCGGAATGGCGCCGGCCCGACCCGCGCACCGCGCCTTCCAAGTCGAAGGCCGCCGGGCTCTACATGATCTGCACCATGTCCAAGCACGCCGCCGAGGCCAAGGGCTATGCCGATGCCATGATGCTCGACTGGCGTGGCCAGGTCGCCGAAGCGACCGGAGCCAACATCTTCTTCGTCAAGGACGGCAAGATCCACACACCCAAGCCCGACTGCTTCCTCGACGGCATCACCCGCCGCACGGTCATCGGGCTGGCCAAGGATCGCGGCCTTGAGGTGATTGAACGCGCCATCCTGCCGGAAGAGCTGGAAAGCTTCGAGCAGTGCTTCCTGACCGGGACGGCAGCGGAAGTGACGCCGGTTTCGGAGATCGGGCCTTACCGATTCGAGGTCGGCGAAATAGCCAAGAATCTTATGAATGACTATTCTGCGGCCGTTCAGCCCAAGCACGCGATCGCCGCAGAATAACGAAAGTCACAGCTTTTTTAGGAAGTAGGGGCGGTTTTCGGGCCGCCCCTTTTATTTCAGCGTTTCTGCATTTGACTTTCGTCCAATTCGGCGTCTCATGATGGTGTCGGCCCGGGAGGCTGACAGCTATGGAGGGACTAATCATATGGACATGAACACGCTTCTTCCGATCATCATACAGGTGATTACTGGCATCATCGGTGGTCAGGCGGTCGGTGCGGCGCTCAAGACGGCGGCGATGGGTCAGCTTCCCAAAATCCTGGGCGGAGCCATTGGCGGCGTCGGTGGTGCGGCGATCCTCGGCAGCCTGCTGGGTGGCGGTGCGGTCGATCCGGCGGCTGCGGCAGCAGCAACGAGCGGTCTCGGCAGCGCGCTGAACCTGCAGAACATCGTCGGCGGCGCCGGCGGCGGCGCGATCCTGACCGCCATTCTCGGCGCGGTCATGGGCGCCATGAAGAAGTAAGCAGGCCGTTTCGGTCTTTTCAAATGGGCGGCTTCGGCCGCCCATTTCCGTTTTGGGGCTACTGACTGTTCGTCTTTCGAGGGTGGACGCCCTTTGTCCGCGCCTCTACATCACCCGTGAACATCGAAAGGACGATCATGGGTCAGCTCAATGCCGGCATCGTGCCGGTCACACCGTTCCAGCAGAATTGCACCATCCTGTTCGACATGGATGACAAGCATGGCGTCGTCGTCGATCCGGGCGGCGATATCGACAAGGTACTGGCGGTGCTGAAGGACAATGCGATCTCAGCCGGAGCTATCTGGATAACGCATGGCCACATCGACCATGCCGGCGGTGCAATGGAGTTGAAGGAGGCGCTCGGCGTCGAGATCATCGGTCCGCATGAGGCCGACAAGTCGCTGCTCGACAATCTGGAAAACCAGGGCAAGCGCTACGGCATCGCCGGAGCGCGCAACTGCGTGCCCGACCGGTTCCTGGCCGAAGGCGAGACCGTGTCGTTCGGCGGCCATGTGTTCGAGGTGCTGCACTGCCCCGGCCATGCGCCCGGTCACGTCGTCTACTACAACCGCGCAGCCAAGTTCGCCCATGTCGGCGACGTGCTGTTCCGCGGCTCGGTCGGCCGCACCGACCTGCCGGGCGGCGACCACACGGCGCTGATCGCTTCGATCAAGGACAAGCTCCTGCCGCTCGGCGACGACATCGGCTTCATCTGTGGCCACGGTGCCGGCGGACGTTTTGGCGAGGAGAGGCGGACCAATCCTTTTTTGACTTGAACCAGGCTCGGAACCGTAGCTGTTTTTCATCAGCCTCAAGCAGACCGTTGACATTGTAGAGACCACAACAAAAAAGCGCTGGCCTTGCGGTCAGCGCTTTTCTGTTTTGGGGCAGGGAAGCCCTTGGTTAGTTGGCAGTGCAGAAATGCTGTTCGCCGTCATTGCCGGTGAACGTGCCGGTACGGGAATTGAAGCTGCGGTAGCGGTCCGAGCAATATTCGTACCAGTCACGCGTCCACGGTTCGGCATAACGATTGGCGTAGACCACCCGCGGCTCCGCATAATAGCGGCGGACCGGGGCCGGGCGCACCACGACGTCACGATCGTAGTAACCGTCATCGTAGTAGCGGTCAGCGTCGGGCGGCGGGCGGTCATTGGCCAATGCGCCACCGATCAGCGCCCCGGCCGCGAGGCCGAGCACGCCGGCGGCAATGGCATCGCCATTGCCATGATGGCCATGATGACGGCGCCAGTCGCGCGCATTGGCGGCGGGCAAGGCCGTGAGCGTGGTGGCGGCCACGGCAGCGGCCAGGACGGCGGTTTTGAAAATTCGGTTCATGTCGGTCTCCTTCGTTCCGGCCCGTGCAGTTTCGGGGATGCGGTCCGGCTTTACCGAAGACTAATATGCGACCGTGGCTGAACGGGGGCTGAACGGATTTTAACGTGTTTATTCAAAACGGACGTCAAAAATCACAGGCTCTCAAGGGAGCGATCTGCCCGGGAGCGCCGGTTCGAAGCCGGCTCAGCCGACCGACAGGTTGACGGCCTTGGGACCCTTGCCGCGCTTATCCGGCTCGGTATCGAACGACACTTTCTGCCCATCCTCGAGGCCGGGAAGACCGGACGCCTGCACAGCTGAAATATGGACGAAAACATCCTTCGCGCCATCATCGGGCGTGATGAAGCCGAAGCCCTTGGCATGATTGAAGAATTTGACGGTGCCGGTCTGCGGCATGGGAAGCTCCTTTGTCCCATAAACTCCAGTCTCGGGCCGGCAAATGCCCGAGTGGAAATTTGTCCTTTATTTTAGCGTCATCGGCAAGAGAAAGTTTTGCGGGCGTCTAAAGCACGTTGCGGCATGCTTCGGGTCTTTGTTTTTATGCAAGTCGTTGCCCAGAACCCGGCCGCTTGGGCGACATCACTGGCCCGCGCCTTCGATAAGGAAAAGGCGCGACGAAGATCGCCGCGCCTTTCAAAATTCAGATCCCTCTCCAGGCCAGGTGCAGGCATGGAGCCTCCGTCGCACGTCTAAGTGACATGCGGCGCGCCGATGGCTCAGGCTGCGCGGAGGTTGACGGCCTTGGGGCCCTTGCCCATGCGGTCCGGCTCGACGTCGAAGGTGACCTTCTGGCCATCAACGAGCGTGCGCAAGCCGGAAGCTTCGATCGCGGAGATATGGACGAACACATCCTTGGCGCCACCATCGGGCGTGATGAAACCGAAGCCTTTGGTCGCGTTGAAGAATTTAACGGTGCCGGTCTGGGCCATTGGGGAAACTCCTTCACCCGTTCAGTCTTTGGTGGTCCCGCCCGCCGCCTGGCGCAAAGGGCAGTTCCCGGTGGTTGCTTCGGCAGTCATGCATTGGCGCATGGTCAAACCCCCCGCCGAAAACGGGGCCGTCAGAGATTCACAGTATCGGGGAAAGGTCGTCCAAAACGTTCCGCTCTCCGGGTCGCAAATGCCCGAACACGGAATTTATCGCACGGAAACGTGATGGTTGCAAGATACCGCCGCGGGCCGCCGTACTGGCGCGTCCCGACGCATCAATCGACTGACCTGAGCATCGATGGGCTCGGCATAGGCTTGCTTGCCGGCCGGGTCATCGGCCAGAACCGGGCCACGAATGGGCCAGATGTCGAGGTGGCCGAGGAGGTCGACGCCGCCTACAGCCCCAGCGCGTTTCCGACTGAAAGGGCTGCAAACGGGGGTTGCATTTGGCAAGGGAATGGCGAGGATCGGCAACCGGGGACGCGATCGTGGGAGATCATCATGAAATATCTGGCGGCAATCTTTTCGCGGCAGGGTTTTGTCATCCTGTTGCTGTCGGCACTTCTTGCCGCCTGCACCGTCGTCGTCGATGACGGACCAGGGCCGCGTCCGCGTCCGCCCCGGCCGGAACCGCAATATTGCAGCAAGCAGTACGAGCCGGTCTGTGCGCGGCGCGGCGGCGATCGCCAGACCTTCGCCAATGCCTGTCTTGCCGACCGGGCCGGCTACCGCATCGTGCGCGACGGTCCGTGCCGCGACGGTGGCGGCGGTGGCGGCGGCGGCGGTGGTGAAGAGCAGACGTTCTGCACCC
>NZ_RZRR01000199.1:0-7279 GCF_003998555.1 Mesorhizobium sp. M7A.F.Ca.CA.002.09.1.1
GGCCTTGACCGCGCAGCCGACATCGCCGTCCATCTTATCCTGCCTGTTTCGGCCCTCGGCTTCATCTACCTGGCGCTCTATCTGCGCATGATGCGCGCCGGCATGGCCGAGGTCTGGCGGCAGGATTTCGTCTTGGCCGCGCGCGCCAAGGGATTATCACGCCGCCGCATCGTGCTCGCCCACGTCGCCCGCAATGCACTGCTGCCGCTGGTCACCATGCTCGGCCTGCAGTCGGCGCAGATGCTCGGCGGCAGTGTCGTCATCGAGAGCGTCTTTTCCGTGCCCGGCCTCGGCCGGCTGGCGCAGGAGGCAGTCGCCTCCCGCGATACGCCGCTTCTGCTCGGCATTATTCTCACCAGCGCCGTCCTGGTCATTGTCATCAACCTTGCCGTCGACATCGCCTATGCCTTCCTCGACCCGCGCGTCGGCGCCTGCGAGGCCGGCGCATGAGTGCCCTCCGCCGCTTTCTGCGCACGCCCGAGGCGGTCGCCGGCGCCATCCTCCTGGCGGCGCTGATCGCCATGGCACTGTCGGCGTCGCTGCTGTTCCCCGGCGATCCGCAAGCGATTGCCGGGCCGGCGCTGCTGCCGCCGTTCCAGGACTGGTCGCTCCCGCTTGGCACCGATCGGCTTGGCCGCGACGTGCTGGCCGAGCTTTTTCATGGCGCCCGCACATCGCTGGCTGTCGGGATCGCCGCCGCGGCCGCCGCACTTGTCGTCGGGGCAGTGGTCGGCACATTGGCCGGCTTTGCCGGCGGCCTCGTCGACGAGGTGCTGATGCGCATCACCGACGCCTTCCAGACCGTGCCGAGTTTCCTGCTGGCACTGGCCTTCGTCAGCGTCGTCGGACCGTCGCTCGGCATCGTCGTGATCGCCATCGCGCTCGGCACCTGGACCGGACCAGCCCGTGTCGCCCGCGCGGAAGTCCTCTCCATTCGCGAACGCGATTATGTCGCCGGCGCCAGGGTCATCGGCATGCACCCGCTGGCGATCGCCTTTCGCGAGGTGCTGCCCAATGCCTTGCCGCCGGTGCTGGCGATGTCGTCGGTGATCGTCGCCGCGGCGATCCTCACCGAGGCGGCCTTGTCGTTCCTCGGCCTGGGCGATCCCAACCGGGTCACCTGGGGCGGCATGATTGCCGAAGGCCGCGCTGTCCTGCGCACCGCGCCCTTCCTGTCGATCGTCCCGGGCATAGCGCTGGTGCTGACCGTGCTCGGCGTCTATCTCGCCGGTGAAGGCATTGTCGAGACGACGGCGGTCAGGAGAGGCCTGTCGTGACCGCGCTGGCTTCGATCCGCGACCTGACGGTGACCTACCGCCGCGACGGCAGCGAGGTGGCGGCGCTGAAGGATGTCAGCCTCGATATAGAGGCTGGCGAGCGCTTGGCCATCATCGGCGAAAGTGGCTCGGGCAAGAGCACGCTGGCGCTGGCGATTGCCGGGCTGTTGCCGGCAAGCACCAAGACTGAAGGAAAGATCGATTGGTTCCTACCGTCGGCGTTGGGCGCCAAGGCACCTCCCTCTGTCCTGCCGGACATGTCCGGCAGGACAGAGGGGGGCCTCGTAGAGCACAGACCGCAAAAGCTCTTCACCAGATCAAGTCACCCTCCCCGCGGCGGCCGCGATATCGGTTTCGTCTTCCAGGACCCATCCGCCAGCCTCGACCCCGTAATGCCAATCGGCAAACAAATCGCCGAAGTCGCCCGCACCCATCTCGGCCTCACCTGGTCCCAGTCCTATGCCAGGGCCAAAACCCTGCTCGAACGCGTCCGCCTGCCCGATCCTGACTCGGCCCTGCGCGCCTTCCCGCACCAGCTTTCCGGCGGCCAGAAGCAGCGTGTGGCGATCGCCGCCGCCATTGCGGCCGGTCCGAAATTGCTGATCGCCGACGAAGCGACCAGCGCGCTCGATACCATCGTGCAGGCCGAGATCGTCGCCTTGATCCGACGCCTGGTGACCGAGGACGGCATGACGCTGCTGTTCATCAGCCATGACATCGCGCTGGCGGCCGAGCTTGCCGGGCGCATCGCCGTTTTCCGCCATGGGCAGTTGGTCGAGCTTGGCATGACGGCGCAGATTGTCGGCGCCCCGGCCCAACCCTATACGCGCGCATTGCTCGATGCCGATATCGGCCTCGACACCAAGCCGCTGCTGAACCGAGCCGGGCTCCACGCATGAGCCTGCTGGCGGTGTCCAACCTCACCAAGCGCTACCGTCGCGGCGACAACACCATCGCTGCAGTCGACGATGTCTCCTTTCACATCGAGCCGGGCGAAACGCTGGCGTTGGCCGGACCCTCCGGCAGCGGCAAATCGACGATCGCGCGGGTGGTGCTGCGATTGATCGAGCCGGACGACGGACGCATCGAGTTCGAAGGCGACGATTTCCTGGCCCTGCGCAGCGCAGCACTGCGTGCCCGCCGCGCGCGCCTGCAAATGGTGTTCCAGGACCCGCTTGCCGCCTTCAACCCGCGCGCCACAGTGGCGCGTGTGCTCGACGATCCCTTGCGCATCCATGGCATCGCTTCCCGCAGCGAGCGCCCGCGCCGCATCGCCGCCTTGCTGGAGCGCGTCGGGCTGACGGCGGACCTCGCCCCGCGTGCCATCCATGAAATCTCAGGCGGCCAGCGGCAGCGCGTCGCCATTGCCCGCGCCATCGCCACGAAGCCGTCGCTGATCGTGCTCGATGAAGCGGTGTCGGCGCTCGACGTTTCCGTGCGCGGGGAGATCCTCGAGCTTTTGCTCGACCTGCAGCGCCAGGAAAAGATCGCCTATCTCTTCATTTCACATGATCTCGGCGTCATCCGGTCGATCGCCCACCGCGTTATCCTTCTCGACGCCGGCCGGGTTGCCGAGAACGGCGATGCCCGAACCGTCATCGACGCACCGCAATCGGCCATTGGAAAGGCGCTGGTGGCGGCAGCACCGAGATTGAACCGGACCCTGATGCGGCTGGCGTCGGCCGGCCTCGATTGAGACCCGGCCGCCACCATCCGTTCGCTCAATAGCCGACGGTGAAGCGCTGCCTGATATGGGCCGGCTTCTCGATCTCGTCGACCATGACGATCGCGTAGTCCTCGAAGGAAATGCTGCTGCCCTCGTCGGAGGCGAGAAGCGTGTCCTTGCCGAGGCGGAATTTGCCGGTGCGCTCGCCAGGCACGAACATGGCGGATGGCGACAGGAACGTCCAATCGAGGTCGTCGACCGTCTTCAATCTGTCCAGGAAGTCGGCGCCCTTCTGCGCTTCTGCCTTGTAGATCGCCGGGAAGTCGGGGCTATCGACCAGCCGCTTGCCGGGCGCGACTTCGAGACTGCCGGCGCCGCCGACGACGAGATAGCGCTTCACGCCGGAGGCGCGCACCGCCTCGATCAGTGCATCGGTATCGCTATCCAGGAAATGCACAGAGCTGATCACAGCGTCATGGCCGCGGATCAGGTCCGCGAGACCTTCTGTGTCGAAGACATCGCCCTTCCTGGCCGTCACGCCCGGAAGCGCGACAATCTTTTCCGGGTTGCGCGCGATGCCCGTGACGGTATGGCCGCCATCGGAGAGTTCCCTGAGAAGGCGCGAACCGACAGCGCCCGATGCACCAATGAGAGCGACTTTTGCCATGTCTGTTTCCTTATGCTTGGGGGTCTGGAGGATGGGGTCACGCCGCCGCGATGTGGGCGACGAGATTGTCGAAGCTGCCGAACAGCGCGTTCGAACCGATGAGCCGGGGCGCATCGTTGCGGATGACCGCGAGCGAAGGCACGCCATCGGCATGCAGGCGCTGGAACAGCGCACGGCCACGGCCAACCTGATCGCGGTGAGCCGCCAGCAATGTTTCGGTCGGCGCCTTGAGCATTTCGGCGGCGTCCGCCATGCCGTCGGCGGCGAGCACCTCGGCCACACCGCCGATCGTCACGACATCGCGTCCTTCTACATAGCGCGCATGCTGGATCGTCTTCAGCGCCGCAAACCGGCGGCTAGGGTCCTCCAGGCCAGCGGCAGTGATGCCGAGTGTGGCGGCATGTGAGTCGAGCAGGGTGCCACGGACATTGAGGACATTGTGCCGGTAGGCCGGCGTGAACGATTGTCCGGTCAGGCGCTCGATGCGCTGGTCGTTCGCCCAGGCGTGCGCCGCAAAACCTTCATCCATCGGACGCGCGCCGGCGCCGGAAAACAGGCCGGTCGGCAGCAGCTCGACGCGCACGCCGGCGGCCGACAACCGGCCGAGCATCCGGGTGGCACCATAGCACCAGCCGCAGAGCGGATCGAAAAGATAGGTCACTTCTGAATTGTTCATAATCGCTGCTACCCATGATCCGGCTGCCGGCTTGATCGAATGCCGTTGGCTGATATGTGGCAGGTGGGGGTCTTGCGATAAATGGCACCCAATAATACAAACTGTATGATCTGATCATACAAATGGCAGCCAGCTTGGCCGAACTTCTGAACCTCAATCGGCTCGCCTACTTCACCACGGTGATGGAAACCGGCTCGTTCACGGCCGCAGCCAACCGGCTTGGCGTCGCCAAGGCCGTGGTCAGCCATCAGATCGGCAAGCTCGAAGAGGAACTGGGCGCAACGCTGCTGCAGCGCACGACCCGGCGTGTCACGCCGACCGAAGAGGGGCGCCTCTTCTATGACCGCGCGATGATCATCCTGCGGGAAGCGGAGGCCGCCTATGGCGAAATCTCGCGCGGGGCCGTCGAACCGAGCGGAACGCTGAGGCTGACGGCGCCGCTCGACTACGGCACCAAGATGGTGGCTCCGGTCATGGCGGCCTATCTCAGAACCTATCCGCAGATGCGCGTCGAGGCGATCTTCGACGACGCCGTCAGCAATCTGGTGGACGAGCAGATCGATCTCGGCATCCGCGTCGGCTGGCTCACCGATTCCTCGAACCAGGCGCGGCGGCTGGGGACGATCCGGCAAATCGTGGTGGCGAGCCCTGGCTTCGCGGCGAGCCTGCCGCCCGACCTGACGCCGCACCAGGCAAGATCGCTGGCCTGGGTCGGCAACACCCAGTTGCGCGGCATCGGCCAATGGCTGTTTTCCAGGGATGGCGAAACGGTGCTGACCGAGCTCAATCCGGTCCTCATGTGCGACAAGAGCCCCGCCGCCCTTGCTTGCGTGCTCGTCGGCATCGGGCTGGGCGTCTTTCCGGACTACAGCGTCAGCGACGATATCGCCGAGGGGCGGCTGGTGCCGGTATTTGCCGACTGGAGCCTGCCGTCAGGCGGCATCCACGCAGTCTTTCCGCCGGCCCGGTTCCGGCCCGCCAAGGTGCGCACCTTCGTCGATCTGCTCGCGGCGGCCGAGAAGCGGCGATCGCGCGGTGTTGCCACGGCTTGAAGCCGATGGCGGTCAGCGGGCCTCTTGCAGGATCATCTCGGCTGCCTTCTCCGCGATCATGACGACCGGCGAGTTGGTGTTGCCCGAGACGATTGTCGGCATGATCGAGGCATCGACCACGCGCAGCCCGGCAAGCCCGTGAACACGCAGGCCGTCGTCGACCACCGCCATCGTATCCGAACCCATCTTGCAGGTGCCGACGGGGTGGAAGATCGTCGTGCCGATATCGCCGGCCTTGCGGATGAGCTCTTCATCGCTGTCATACTGCGTGCCGGGCAGCATCTCTTCCGGCGCAAAGCGCGCCACCGCCCGAGCCTTCATCAAGCTGCGGACATGGCGCAACGACGCGACGGCCACGCTGCGGTCTCCCTCGGTGGAAAGATAGTTCGGCCGGATCTTCGCCGTCTCCCGCGCGTCGGACGAAGCCATGTGCACGCTGCCCCGGCTTTCCGGACGCAGATTGCAGACCGAGACGGTGACCGCGGGAAAGCGATGCAGCGGCTCGCCCAGACGGTCGGTGCTCAGCGGTTGCACATGATATTCCAGATCGGGCGTTGCGAGGCGCGGATCGCTCCTGGCGAAGATGCCGAGCTGGCTTGGCGCCATCGACAGCGGCCCGCTGCGCTTGAGCGCGTATTCCAGCCCCATCGACGCACGGCTGACCAGATTGTGGTAGCGCTGGTTGAGTGTGGCGGTGTTGGCGACCTTGAAGACGGTGCGTATCTGCAGATGGTCCTGCAGATTTTCACCGACACCCGGCAGCGCGTGACGAACATCCACGCCGATGCCCGAGAGCAGGTCGGGGCGCCCCACCCCCGACAGTTCGAGCAGCTTGGGCGAGTTGATGGCGCCGGCCGCAAGGATCGTCTGTCCAGCGCGGACCTGATGCAGGCGGCCGCCTTGGCGGAAAACCAGTCCGGTGACGCGCCGGCCGTCGAATTCGAGCCGTTCGGTTTCCGCGCCGAGCACTACGCGCAGGTTCTTGCGCCCCGCTATACCGCGCAAAAACGCCTTCGATGTGTTCCAGCGGACGCCCTTCCTCTGGTTGACCTCGAAATAGCCCGAGCCTTCATTGGTGCCGGTGTTGAAGTCTTCGGTGCGCGGAATGCCGAGTTCCTCGGCCGCGTCCCCGAAGGCGTCGAGGATCGGCCATGAAAGCCGCTGCCGTTCGACCCGCCACTCGCCGCCGCTGCCGTGCATGGCGCTCTTGCCACCATGGAAGTCTTCCGACTTGAGGAAGTAAGGCAGGACATCGTCCCAGCCCCAGCCGGCATTGCCGGCCTGGCGCCAGCCATCATAGTCGGCAGCCTGGCCGCGCATGTAGATCATGCCGTTGATCGATGAACAGCCGCCGAGCACCTTGCCGCGCGGATAGTTGAGGCTGCGTCCGTTGAGACCGGCTTCCGGCTCGGTCTTCATCATCCAGTCGGTACGCGGGTTGCCCATGCAGAAGAGATAGCCGATCGGGATATCGACCCAGTGATAGCGGTCGCTGCCGCCGGCCTCGAGCAGCAGCACCTTGTTGCGCGGATCGGCCGAGAGCCGGTTGGCGAGCACGCAGCCGGCGGAGCCGGCACCGACGATGACGTAGTCGTAACTGCCGAACGGAGACGGTGAAGCTTCGGTCACGTGCGCGCCTGCTGTCCGGCGATGCGCTCCCACATCGGGGTCATCGCCTGGTTGATCTCGCCATAGAGTCGATACCGCCGTGCGTATGCGTGAGCAACCGTCTCGTTGGGTACAAAATGTCGGGCGGCCGCTGTCATGGCGGTTGCACCGGCACTGTAGTCCGCGAAAATGCCGACGCCGGTGCCCGCCGCGATCGCCGCTCCCAGCGCGCCGGTTTCGCGGCTGCGCGCCACGGTGACGGGCACGCCGAGCACATCGGCGAAAATCTGCGGCCAGACGCTGCTGCGCGAGCCGCCGCCGGACAACACCACC
>NZ_RZRR01000019.1:0-17926 GCF_003998555.1 Mesorhizobium sp. M7A.F.Ca.CA.002.09.1.1
AGACGACGCCGATCGGTTCGCGCAGGACGACACCCAGCATGGCGTCGCCGAGATTGGCGTAGGTTTCACCATGCAGGGTGCGGGCAAGCGAGGCGGCATAGCGCCAGATGTCGACGGCGCCGCCGATCTCGCCGCGTGCCTGGGCGATCGGTTTGCCCGATTCCAGTGCGTCGAGCCGGGCGATGTCTTCCAGCCGGCCCTCGATCAGATCAGCTGCCTTGAGCAGGATCCCGGCACGTTCGGCCGCCTTCATGCGCGGCCATGGACCCGTTTCGAAAGCCCTGTGGGCGGCAAGCACAGCGGCTTCCACTTCGGCCTCACCGGCCTGCGCATAGTGCGAGACGGTGAAGCCGTGGCCGGGGCTGTTTCGAGCAATCGTGCGGCCGTCGCGGGCATCGACATGCTTGCCGTTGATCAGCAGCTTGTAGCCTTTCGGGGCTTCGGCCGCCTCGGCCGGCATGGCGATCTTCAGGGGTGCGTTCATATGTTTGCTCTAGGATCTCGAAAAGGCCGGCTTCTGCTTGGCCTTGAAGGCATCGACGCCGGCCTTCAGATCGCCGGTCAGGGCGATGAAGCCGCTGGCCAGCGCTTCGGTGGCGGCGGCACTTTCCTCGCCTTCGGCGACCGCGATCATCAGCTTGGCGGCTTCCGTCGCCAGCGGGCCGCGCTCGGCGATCTTTTCCGCCCACGCCTTTGCTTCTTCGTGTGCGTTGCCAGTTGCGACCACCCGGTCGACGATGCCCAGGGCGAGTGCCTCGGGGGCGAGAAGGATCTCGCCGCCCAGCGCCATGCGGCGCACCGTCTGCGCGCCGAAGCGGCGCACGGCGCGCTGCGTACCGGACCAGCCGGGCACGACGCCAATCGAGGTTTCCGGGAAGCCTAATTTCACTTGTGTTTCCGCCACGCGCAAGTCGCAAGCCGCAGCCAGTTCCAGGCCGCCGCCAAGCGCATGGCCGGACAGGACGGCGATTGTCGGCTGCCGCAGCCGCGCCAAGCGGTCGAAGACGCGGTGGCCGTAGCGCACCCACTGCACCTGGAAATCGGCGGCACTCATCTGCGCCCAGGCTTCGACATCGCCACCGGCGCAAAAGCCCTTGCCTTCGCCGCGCAGCAGCACGACGCGGACGCCCTCGGCCATCTCGGCCGCGTCGAGCGCCGTCTCTAGCGCCCGCAGCATCGGAATGTCCAGTGCGTTGAATTTCTCCGGCCGGCGCAGCGTGATGGTACCGATGGCGCCATCCTGCTCGAAGGTGACGAGAGGCTCAGCCACGCGCGCCTCCGACCGAGGCGCCGCCATTCAGCGACAGGCCTATCGGTTGCTCCTGATAGAGGGCTGCCGGTGTCGTCTTGAGGTCCCTGGCAACGGCCAACGGAATTTCCGACTGGGCCAGCACATCACGCTGCAGATCGATGCCGGGTGCGAGTTCTGTGACGACCAACCCCTCCGGCGTCAGCTTCATCACGCAGCGTTCGGTGACATAGGTGATGTCCTGTCCCTGCGCCACCGCGCGCTTGCCCGAAAACGAGATGTGCTCGACTTCGTTGACCACCTTCTTGACCTTGCCCTCGTGGTCGATGCGGATGCCGCCATCGGCCAGAGACAGCTTGGCGCCGGCATTGAAGAAGCCGGAGAAGACGATCTTCTTCGCCCGTGCGGTGATGTCGACAAAGCCGCCGGCGCCGGCGGTGACATGCGGCCGCGCCGAAAGCTTCGAAACATTCACAGAGCCGTGTCGATCGATCTGCAGGAAGGACAACAGCGAGGCGTCGAAGCCGCCGGCCTGGAAATAGATGAACTGGTGCGGCGAGGGCATGAAGGCGTCGGCGTTCGATGAGCAGCCGAATTTGAAGTCGAGCAGCGGCACGCCGCCGACCGCGCCCTGTTCGATCACCCAGGTAATTTTGCCGTGCTGGCCTTCCTCGAGAAGGATGCGCGGCACATTGGCGGAAATGCCGAACCCGATATTGACGGCCATGCCGTCGCGCAACTCCATGGCGACGCGGCGCGCGATCACCTTCTGCACGTTCATCTCCGGCGTGCGGAAGCTCGACAGCGGCCGGAAGATTTCTCCCGAGATCGCCGGGTCATAGGGTGTCAGCGTCGTCTGCAACTGGTCGGGCGCAACGACGATATGGTCGACCAGGACGCCCGGCACGCGCACGTCATGCGGTTTCAGCGTGCCGTTCTCGACGACGCGCTTGACCTGCGCGATGACGATGCCGCCATTGTTGCGGGCGGCGAGCGCCTGTTCCAGTCCGCCGAGATAGGCGCCCTCATGCTCGTAGGTGAGGTTGCCGCGCTCGTCGGCCGACGTGGCGCGGATGATCGACACCTGCGGCACGATAGAGCGGAAATAGAGCCATTCCTCGCCGTCGAACTGCTGCACCGAAACGATCGGCTCGCTGGCGGCGGCGTTCATGGCGCAGCCCTGGTGGCGCGGGTCGGCGAAGGTGTCGAGACCGACTTTGGTCAGCACGCCCGGCCGCTTGGCCGCGGCTTCGCGGTGCATATCGAACAGGATGCCGGACGGCACGTTGTAGGCGGCGACCGAATTGTCGCCGATCATCTTCCAGATCTGCGGCGGTTCGGAAGAGGAGGGGCCGGACGGGTAGGAGCCGCACAAGGTACGCTTCAGCAGTCCCGGCTTGGCCAGATGGTCGATGCCTTTGATGCCATACATGTCGCCGGCTGCGATCGGGTGCAGCGTGGTGATGTTCTTCGGATGGCCTTCTGCGTCGAAGCGTTCGCCGATCGCGGCGAGCACCGCATCGGGGCAGCCGAGGCCGCTCGACGAGGACACCGACACGACCATGCCGTCCTTGACCAGGCCGGCTGCCTGCGCTGCGGAGACCACCTTGCTCAATTCACACTCCCGAGCTTAGGCTCGATTGCGACCGCCTTGCCTGATTTCGCGGTTTGCAATGCTGCTTCGACTGACGCCGATGACCAGATGCTGTCCTCGCCTTGCGCGCGGATGGCGTTGATCATGAACTGCCTGACGATCGTGCTGGCACCGATCAAGCTCCATTTGACGCTCATGCAGCGCCTCCCGAACCGGCCGCCCTGTTTCGAATGCGGCGATCCGGGCCGCAGCTTTCCCTGACCACCAGATTGACCGCGCCGATATGGTCTTCGGCCCGTGTTGTGCGTGACTGGATCATTTTCAACATGACATGGGCGGCGCGTTCGCCGAGGCCCGCCGAGTCCACCGCGACGCTGGTCAGAGCCGGCATGTAGTGCTCGGCCTCGGCCACATCGTCGAAGCCGACGATGGCGAAATCAACTCCCGGCTCAAGCCCGCGCTTGCGCAGCGCCAGCATGGCGCCAAAGGCGACGGCGTCGTTGAAGCAGAGTGCCGCGGTCGGCGGTTCAGCCATTGCGAGAGCGGTTTCGAGGCATGCGATACCACCTCTGCGGCTGGTCTCTCCCTCGACGACCAGAGTGTCGCGGTCGGAGATGCCCTGCGTCTCGCAGGCTTCGCGAAATCCGCCAAGCCGCTCGTGATAGACGACGAGATCGGACGAGCCGCCGAAGAAGACCAGCCGGCGATGTCCCTTGCCGATCAGATGAGCGGTGGCGAGATAGGCGCCGCGATGATTGTCGGGCGCGATGACCGGAATGCGGCTCTCGGGAAGCCGGCGCATGGCGAAGACCACCGGCAGACCTGCCGTCTCGATCCGCCTGAAGGCGCCCGGCGTCGTGCCGCGAGCCGGCGACACGATGAGGCCGGCGACGCCTTGCTCCATCAGCGACTTCAGCACTTCTTCCTGGCGCACCGGATTTTCCGCCGTGTTGGCGATGAACGGCACGATGCCGGCCGACTGGAAGACCCGCTCCATGCCAACCGCCAGCTCCGCGAAGAAAGGATTGGTGAGATCGTTGATGACCATGCCGATGACGTTGGAGTGCGCCTTGCGCAGATTGGCGGCGCCGCGGTTGTAGACGTAACCGACATCCTCGATCGCCTTGCGCACCTTGCTCGCTGTTTCGGGCCGGATCAGTCCGCTGCCCTGGAGCACGAGCGATACCGTCGATTTGGACACGCCCGCTTCGCGGGCGATGTCGAATATCGTCGCCTTGGCCCGGTTGGCCATCCAGATGCATCCTCCCGACTGCAGGCCCAAAACTATTGGAACGTTCTAATCTCTGCTCCGCTCGTGAGTCAATCGGGATTTTTCCCGCGCCTCGAACATCGATTGTGCGTACTCAAATGGCATGCTTCATAAGGCTTTCCTGTTGCAATGCAGCATTTCATCCTGCAGGGAGTTCGAATCTTAAAGGTCCTTGATTTATTGGAACGTTCCATTTAGTAGCGTTGTGAAGGGAGCGATGGATGGACATTTCCTTGCCTGGTGAGGGTGGCGGCAGCACCCGGTACACGCTGGTCGGCGAGCCCGTGCAGCCTGACATCGGCGCGCGATTTTCGCGTATCGCCTATGCCGCCGCGCACGTCGTTGCCGATCCGCTCGCCATGACCGATCCGTGGTCCAGACCGGTGATCGACTGGGAGAGGACGATGGCGTTCCGTCACCATCTGTGGCGGCTGGGCTTCCGCATCGCCGAAGCGATGGACACGTCGCAGCGCGGCATGGGCTTCGACTGGGCAAACGCGCAGGAATTGATCCGCCGCTCGATCGCCGAGGCGCGCACGGTCGATGGCGCCGATCTCGCCTCGGGCGCCGGCACCGACCATCTGGCGCCCGCCGCCGCCAAAACAATCGATGACGTCATCAAGGCCTATGAAGAGCAGTTCGCTTTAATCGAAGGGCTCGGCGGCAAGGCGATCATGATGGCCAGCCGGGCGTTGGCGGCAGTTGCCAAAGGGCCGGACGACTATGTCAGGGTCTACGACCGCATCCTGTCACAGTCCTCCGGCAAGGTCATCCTGCACTGGCTGGGCGACATGTTCGATCCGGCGCTCAGGGGCTATTGGGGCAGCGAGAATTTCGAGGTCGCTCTCGATACAGTCGTTGCCATCATCGAATGCCACGTTGGCAAGGTGGAGGGGATAAAAATCTCACTGCTCGATGCCGGCAAGGAGGTCGCGCTGAGGAACCGTCTGCCGGACGGCGTCGTCATGTTCACCGGCGACGATTTCAATTATCCCGAACTGATCGCCGGCGACGAGAAAAGGCACTCGCACGCATTGCTGGGTATTTTCGACGCGATTGCGCCGGTTGCCAACGCGGCGCTGGCGAAACTGGCGGAAGGCGACCGCGCCGGCTTTGACGCGTTGATGGCGCCGACCGTGCCGCTGTCGCGAAAGATCTTCGAGGCGCCGACCGAGTATTACAAAGCCGGCATCGTCCTCATGGCCTGGCTGAACGGCCATCAGGATCATTTTGCGATGGTCGGCGGTATGCAGTCGGCGCGCGGCATCCGTCACTATGCCGACGTGTTCCGCCTTGCCGACCAGGCCGGATTGCTGGCCGATCCGGAACTGGCGGTGACCAGGATGAAGAGCCTTTGCACCGTCGCGGGTGTTTGAAGCGCGGAAAGTGGTTCTCATCATCGACGTAACAGGCCAGGAATGCCGGGCGTCGCTAATGTCTCCGCCACAGCCAAAAAGGCGCGATTGCCTCGTCTGGATGAAAAATGGGCTTGGTCGCCCTTCCCAGATCGGCAGGTGGCATTCCTGCGGGATCATGGTGCGTCAGGTCGAGAAGCAGCGGCCCAAGCCGATCCGGATCGACAGTTTCGGCCGACATGGTGTGTGGCTTGTTCTCGTGCGCAACAAGCCAGTGCAGCGCCTGGACCAGTCCCAGCCCCTCGGCTGTCTTGTGTTGCCAGAGATTGTCACCGACCGAAGACAGGACACGGGCCAGCGACGTCCAGCCTTGCAAGGTAAACATGGCGTAGTGCCTGGGGCGCGTGCGGGACAGTTCCCTGGGCAAGGAGCCATCGGCTGCGATCTGGGTTGCTAGTCTCTCCCGAGCATAGAGGCTGATCTTGGCCAGGGTGGCGCTGTCGCCAAGAAACGTGGCGATCGATGCCCGCTGCAAATCGTAATATGTTCCTTGGTTGCTGCTGCTGCAGAAGGCCGTCGCGGCTGCCGGCGCGGTGTCCAGCCATTCGCAGTAGGAACCGAGCCAGGCTCTGAACGCCTCGCGATCCTCGTCGCCCAGTACTCCTGTTCGCTCGAGCAGGCGTACGGCATCCAGGAAGAAATAGAAATCCTTCAGCTCGATGATGCCGTGGCCGGACCCTTCATTGTTGTCGTGGCCCGACCGCACCTGCGCATAGCGCAAATGCGGGTTCATTCTTGTCCTGGGATCGATAAACCATGCGCGAAAGAGCCTGGCGGCGTGGACGGCATAATGATGCCCATCAAGCACGGTTGCGGCGAGCGCAAGCACGGTTGTGTCGTCGAAGACGCGCTGCAAGCGTGTGCGATCGTAGGTTTCGCTTCCTGCTGCATACAATGCCGTGCCGGGCACGCGTTCGCCATCGCGCCGGATATAGGGCAGGCCGTCGGGTCTGTCGGGGTCGGGCCACCAGTAAGGCGCAGGGTGAAAATAGTCCTGGGGATCCCCGCTGGGGGCTAGGCCAGTCTTGTCGAGCACGCTGAACGGACCGCGGGCGAGTGCCTGTCCGGCCGCGGTTTCGAGATGGTGCAGGATGGGCCCGTCCTTCACCGCGTTGGCCAGGGCGTCTTCGTCATAAAAGGCCAGGCGGGAGGTATCAAGCCGAGCGGCGACTGCCTTGGCGTCACATTGATCGACCATATCGACGATCGCCTGATCGCGGCTGACCAGACGCGCGACGAAGCCGGCCTTGCCGATCTCCAGATGCGAACGCCCTGAATCCAGGCGCGCCACCCAGCCCGCTTTCTGGAGCAGCCCGGCATCCGCCGCCCGGACCGGGCGTGGAAAATCCCAGGCGTCGTCGCGGTAGCGGTCCCAGGGGCCAGGAACTGCCAACCGCCACAGCATCTCGATTTTTGGCCGCCTTCCGTAACCATAGTTTTCGTCGAACAGTTGCGTGGTATCGGCTCGAAATATGATCTGCGGCTCCTCCTCGGCCGGCGGCTGAAAGCTCTGGTCCAGCAGAAGCGCATTGTCGACAATGCGCGCCATGGGCACCACAGCGTAGGGAAGGTGCGGGTTTTTCTCGATCGCGGACCGTATCCGCTGGAACGCAGAGGCTGTCAGGTAGCAGTTCCCGTCCCAGGGCATCAGCCATTTTGCCCTGTCGCGGGCAATCGCGAGCGCGGCGTTGCGAGCCCCATTGTTGTTCATCACATAGAGGTTCTTGCTGCGGCGGATGTGCGTTTCGTAACGCGCGGACTGTCCGCTCGCCCGGCCCTTCTCTGAGAATCGGAGGTCGCCGGCAACAAGCTGGTCGACGTCCCAGGATATCTTCCGGTACTGATCGAGTTCGAAGGGGATTGTATGAAAATTCTGGCGGCGGCTTTCGAGCAGGCCGATGATCCGGGCTTCCTCGTCGGTGTCGACTATTCGATTGACGATCCAGAATTTTTCGCAGGCGTCGAAGACCGGTTCGTTGTCCAGAATGAACAGCACGTTGTCGAATGACTGGCCCTTGCGGTGTCGCGGTTCCAGATCATTGCCGATGATCCGGACGAGCATGAAGCTGTCGGCAATCTGCGAGATCGGCGACGCCGTGTAAGTCTCGCGGGCGGCCTCGATCCGCTTGCCGAGTCCGCGCCGGTATTCAGCATTCTGCTTTGCGGAAATGAGCGCGTTGCCCAATGTCGACCACGGCGACCGCAATTGCGTGCGCACACGGTTCAGTTCGCGATATATCTTCGGCCAGGACGATAGTTTTGTCCTACCGGACTGTGAACTCATGACGGCACGCAGGGAGACCGGATCCCGATCACCGCCTCGGGGATGCGCGCGGTTTCGCCAATCATTCCGACTTTGATTCTGGACCATTTTTGAGCGTGAGGCGACGAAGCCCTGAATTGTGCGGCACGATCAATCATGGAAAACGTCTCTCGCATGTAACGTTGCGAATGTCCTGTTACGTTCTGCTGCATAAGTGACGGCAGGTTGCCAGGCAACGCCGACAGGACAATGCGATAAATCAAATCCGAAAACCACATAGCATGGCAAATGCCCCGGCATCGGCGATTCGCCTTCACGCAAAGGCAAGCTCGCAAAAGATGCGCCGGTGATCGCAATTTTCTTGGAACCAATCCTCCCGGCGCGCGACCAAGCGATGTGTCCAAACATGGTCAGCTTGTGGCGGCCGCATTCGACCGCCATTGCATCGAATACATGAGTTATCTGCCACTCCCCGCATATCACCTCACGGCCCTAGCCTCGTCCGTCCTGCATTGTTGAACCCGACAACCCTTTGCTTACTATATGGTTTTCCAGGCCTTGCCGGCTGCTCCTATGCGTGCTTACTTGTGGTTGTTTTCATGAGGGGGATACAATCATGCGTTTTCTACTTGCTGCGGTCGCCATGCTGTCGTTCGCCGCCACCGCGGCTCTGGCTGATCCAGCTTCGGATTTCAAAAGAGCCGATCAGGCATTGAACCAGACCTTCAAGCAAATCCAGAAGCGGCTTACGGATGATTCCGACGGCAAGGCACGGTTCGTGAAAGCGCAGAGAGCGTGGATTGCGTTCCGCAACGCCGAATGCACGTTTCAATCCAGCGGTGACGATGGTGGCTCCGCGGCGCCGATGGTTGCCGCTGCTTGTCAGGCTGACCTGACCAAGGCCCGCACCAGGCAGTTGAAGGCCTACCTGAACTGCCAGGAGGGTGACCTCTCTTGCCCGGTGCCATCAGAATAATCTGGAGTGACAAAATGCCGAATTTCAAGATGAGATATGTGCTGATCGCGCTTGTGCCGTTGGCGGTTGCCGGTTGCGTCAGCGCTGAGGATCAGCGCGCAATGGATCAGCAACAGTGCGCGTCTTACGGCTACAGGCCAGGAACCAACAGGTTTGCCGACTGCATGATGCAACAGACCTCACAACGTTCAGAAGATGAGCAGCGCTCATTGGATCGCATGGCCGCGCAAGAACAGAGAGACAAGGATCGCAAGGAAGCGCGTCGAAAGGACGACAGCTACATCGATCCAAGGCCGAGTTACGACAAGGATGGCAATCCGAATTTCGACACTCAAGGCAATTACCAAGGGTGTCACGGCGCGGGATGTTTGGTCGACAATCCAGACAATAACGATGACGATGACCAGTAGGCTGGCTCCGCGAGGCTCTCCTTCCTGCCCCCTATAGTCCGGACCTCAACCCAATCGAGAAACCCTTCGCCAACTTCAAGCACTACATGCGGCGTTGCGCCAGGCGCAGGCTAGAAGTCAACCCAAATGCGAACCGCTCTACCTCGGCGAACAGCCGGGAAATGCCGATCCTGCACACGCGATCCGCGATTCCATCAGCTTGAAGGATGGTTCCGGAACTTTTTGCCGCAATGGCAGGTTCGAGCGACATGACGAAACTATCTGACCCTGGCCCGCCGTTCCCAGCAAGCTGCACGGCGGCCAGGACATCCCGGAAGAAGATCATTACTGCGGGCAGACGGTTGACCGGCGCGATTTACTCCAGGTGTTCTGGAGGAAGAGCCGGGGCATCGAGCGCTGGAACCGAGCCAGCTGCAACGATCATCGAATTTCCCCGAAGAAAGTACCTGCCTCTAGAAGCGCTTTCGGATCAGGGGCCGTTTCAGGGCAAAGCGGGCGATATTGTCGAGCGTTCTTGGCACCGCCATCTCCCCGATGCCCTCAATGGCGCCCTTGGCCGCTGCGTCCTCACGAAAGCGCACTATCCATTCTTCCGTGAGGCTGTCCCGTTGAACAGTGAATCTCGAATTGGCGGTGTCTTCCGGGACCTGGACGCCCATATAATCCGCCACAGCTTCCAGATAGGGCCGTGGGTCTTGCTGCAAATCTTCGTAGACGAATTGACGACAATCCAGCCCCGCAAGTTGTAGGTAGGACCTCCAGAACGCATAGCTTCGATCAATCTGGAAATACGCTTGGCTGATGTCGGCGAAGCTATAAGGAACAGAGCGCGGATTGACTTTCCCTTCGTGCCGGCTCGTCCACACTCCAGACATCCTAGCTCGGTAGAACGAAATAGCTTGCTGAATTCGGTCGCGACGTTCCAACAAAATGAATTCCAAGCCGTGTTTTCTTCGAATCTCGAATAGAAAATCCTTTCCGAATTTCTCCTTACACCAGGCCAGATGGCGCGGAAACAACTTGATCGCAAACCGCCCGTTGTCGGTCGACGCTTTCTCGATGACCGCTTTTTCAAGATCATCATAGGTGCGGGGATCGAAACGTAGATAGGCCGGATCAAGCCATTCCTCCGACCGTCCCATCAGGCCAGTTGCGTTCGTCAGGCTTCCCAGCCAGTTCGAACCGCTTCTTCCCTCTGTAAGAATCGCAACGCCCCGCATAAACTCCTCACTTCACCTTGTCCCGGAACGCATGCCGCAAGGCCCGCTTATCTTCAACCCAAATCAGTGCTGCGTTCCCGCCCCAGGTCCAGGAACACCGTGCTCAGCTTATTGCCGCCGTGATCTTCGTTGCCATCTTGTCGGCATCACCAGGGCTTTGGCTGGATTCTAGACCAGATGACCACGCAATTCATCTAGGACGCCGCATCGGCCGCCATCGTCATCGTGGGCGTGTTCGCCGTCGCCGACACGTCGCCACGCGATTGCTGCGCCTGCCCAGGAGTGTCCTCTGTCGAATAACCGTGAGGGTTGTTTTCGCCGCCATCACTATTTTTGTGAACCAATTCACCCGAGGCGCGACCAAGTGATGTGTCCAAACATGGTTCATCAAGGAGAACGTCTTATGTTTACTGTCTCGAGAAACGTCTTTTTGGCCGCCATCGCCGTTTCGGTGCTGGCCGGCTGCAAGACAACCGCTCCCAGGGAATGCGACAAGCTGAAGCCTGGCGTCACCTATAACGGCAAATGCTGCGGCATCGGCGAGCCTTGCCGCGAAGGCAAGGGCGGCGGCGACAGGCCGGGAAATACGCCTGATCCAGCGCCGCAATGATCTGATTGCGTGTCGCCCGTTCCGGTCAGCGCTGGGACGGGCGGGTTGCGCTCGAAAGCTCGCCAACGTCCAGCCTCCCCTTGAGGCACCGAAATCGTCCACCTCTGTGTAACGCGCGCCCTGGACGGCCCTGTGCCACGCTGTGCCCTGCTTATCCCAAGTGAGGCGTTCTTCCGCCAGCACCTCGACGCTGCTCATCCCGCGCGTCATGCCCACGCGCTTTGTCTGGCGAGCCGGCCAGCATGTCGATCCAAGTCTGATTTGTCTGGTTGGATGGTGGGCGTGACAGGGATTGAACCTGTGACCCCTGCAATGTCAATGCAGTGCTCTCCCGCTGAGCTACACGCCCATCCGAAGCCGCGCATACACCATTTTTGATCCAGCGCGTCAATAGCAGGAAAAAGGAAAGAAGGCGTCGTCTCGCCGCAGTGGCGAAGAGGTGCGGCGCCTCGCCTAGAAAACGGCTCAGGCCGCCTGCAGCATCTTCTCCACCTCGTTGACGAGGTCGCGCAGATGGAATGGCTTCGACAGCACCTTGGCGTCTTTCGGCGCCTTGGAATCCGGGTTCAACGCAACGGCGGCGAAACCGGTGATGAACATGACTTTCAGATCGGGATCGATCTCGGTGGCGCGGCGCGCCAGCTCGATGCCGTCCATCTCCGGCATGACGATGTCGGTCAGCAGCAGCGAGAACGGCTCTTCGCGCAGCCGCTCATAGGCGCTGGCGCCATTGTCGAAATCGCTGACCTGGTAACCGGCGCGCTCCAGCGCCTTGACGAGGAACCGACGCATATCGTCGTCGTCTTCCGCCAGAAGAATGCGTGCCATGATATCCTGTCCGAATCACCCGCCCGAGATTGCCGTTGGGCAAGCCCGTTAACCATCCTGTATATGAGGAGGTGAGGGTAAACATCAAGTGAACGCGGACGGCGATGATCCATATTTGCCGGGGGTGTGCCGCCGCTGAAATGCTGGACACGCGGCCTGCAAGGTGGCACTTTCACATCATGATGCACTGGTGTTTTCGGGTTCGTTCAAATTGAAGACGGCAGCCGAGGATTTTTCGGTCTTTCCACCCTTCGAAATCCGGTCGGGCGCCGAGCAGCGCGTCCCCTTCCTCTTCAATTCGCCGCATAGCGGCCGCTACTATCCCGAACGGTTCCTGGCCATGGCAAGGCTGGACCGCAACGCCATCCGCCGGTCGGAAGACTGTTACGTCGATGAGCTGTTCGGCGGTGCCGTGGCGCTCGGCGCGCCGCTGCTGGCGGCGAATTTTCCGAGGGCCTATCTCGACGTCAATCGCGAGCCGTGGGAGCTCGATCCTCGCATGTTCGCCGAGCCAGTGCCGTCCTTCTGCAACATCCGCTCGGCGCGGGTGGCGGGTGGGCTTGGCACGGTGCCGAAGCTGGTCGGCGAGGGGCTCGACATCTATTCCGGCCGCCTGCCGCTGTCGGAAGCCGTTGCCCGGATCGAAACCGTCTACAAGCCCTATCACGAGACGCTGAAGCGGCTTTTGACCCGGACCCATGCGCGGTTCGGTTTTGCCGTGCTGATCGACTGTCATTCGATGCCGGCGAGCATCCGTGTCGGCGACAGCGGGCTGCGGCCCGACTTCATCATCGGCGACCGTTTCGGCATCTCGGCAACCGCCGCCCTGACCGAGACCGCGATCGGCCTGCTCAGCGCCATGGGCTATTCGGTTGCCCACAACAAACCCTATGCCGGCGGCTTCATCACCGAGCATTACGGCCGCCCGGCGCGCCATCTGCATGCGCTGCAGATCGAGGTCAATCGCGGGCTCTACATGAACGAACGGACATTCGAGAAGGCCGCCGGCTTCGATGCGCTGGCCGACGATCTGACGCGGTTCTCAGCCGACCTGATGTCGATGCCCGACCATCATTTCATCGACCTGCCGCTGGCCGCGGAGTGAAATCGCGGCGTAAAAAAAGACCGCATCGTTTGCACGATACGGTCGAAGTCTAGGGAGGAAACGCCCAAGGAGGGCATGGACAGGAAACCCTGTCCGAGGTCAAGGGTATTGTGCGTTGCACAAATGTCAAGCGACCTTCAGGCTTTTTTAATTCACTCTGATGTGGAAATTGCGTTTCGACGACGCTTATGTGACATCCGGGCAACAGATGCCGTCGCGGAGAAGTAGTCGAACACACTTGTTTTGGTACGAAATTGGCGGCAGAGCACGGCTCGGACATGCTGCAGTGCGGGAGAATCAGTTGGACATCAGTGTCGATTTCATGCGCCGCATCGCGCAGGTGGCGGCGGCGGAGACCTTGCCGCGCTTTCGTGCCCAAGGCGCGGTCGCCAACAAGGAACAGGGCAGTTTCGATCCGGTCACCGAGGCCGATCGCGAGGCCGAGCGCGCTATCCGGGCGTTGATCTCTGCCGAGTATCCCGACCATGGCATTCTTGGCGAGGAGCATGGCAGCGAGAACATTTCGAGCCGGCATGTCTGGGTGATCGACCCGATCGACGGCACGCGCGCCTTTATTTCCGGCCTGCCGGTGTGGGGCACGCTGGTCGGGCTGACGGTCGACGGTGACGCCGTTGCCGGCATGATGGCGCAACCCTTCACCGGCGAGCTGTTCTACGCCAACGCCTCAGGTTCGCACTATGAGGGGCCGGGCGGGCCGCGAAAACTGACGACCCGCAAGACGACGAAGTTGGACCAGGCGACGCTGTTCACCACCACGCCGGCGCTATTCAAAGGCGAAGCGCGCAACCGTTACGATGCATTCGAAAGACAGATCCAACTCGCCCGCTATGGCGCCGATTGCTATGCCTTCGCCATGATCGCTTCGGGAAGCGTCGATATCGTCGCCGATCCCGGTTTGAAGCCATACGACATCGTGGCGCTGATCCCGATCATCGAGAAGGCAGGCGGTGTGGTCACCACATTCGATGGCGGGCCTGCGGAAAAGGGCGGCGATGTCCTGGCGGCTGCAACGCCGGAACTCCACGCAGCTGCCATGGCTGCCTTGCGCGGCTGACCAGCGACCGGCGGCCGTCAGGCCGTGGGGTCGTCGCTGCCGGGAATGAAGGCGTCGAAGGCGGCGAGCAATTGCTCGCGGTAGATGTCGGCTTCCTGCAGGATTTCGTGGCGGGAGCCGTCGATCATCAGCAATGAACCGAGCCGCAGACGCCTGGCGTAGGCTTCGACAGCCCTGGTCGAGACGACCTGGTCGGCGCCGGCGGCGATGATCAGCAGCGGGACCTGGATCCGGGCCATGAAGTCGGGGTCGTTGACGGCTTCCGAAGCTTTCGCGGCTGCCCGCAGCCAACGGATCGTCGGCCCGCCAAGCGCCAGTTGCGGGTATTCTTCATAGATCCGTGTGTTGCGCCGATAGCGTTCCGGGTCCGATGTCAGCTTGTTGGTCTCGAAAGGGGCCGTTGCCCTCGGCCGCGGACCCCAGGCGGCATAGAGCCGGCCGAGGCCGAGAGCGCAGAACAGGGAACAGACGCGGCGAACCGTCGAGATCGAGACCGGAAGGTCAGGCAGCGTCAGGAAAGGCGCGATCAGCACCATGCGCCGGACGCGGTTCACCATCGACGGCGCGGCCAGCAGGGTGATCAATGCGCCTGCCGAATGGGCCAGGGTGTAGTAGGGTCCGCGGCAATCGGGCAGCACGATCTCCTCGAAGAACTGTTCGAGGTCGGCGGTGTAGTCGCGGAAGCTGCTGACGTAGCCGCGCTGGCGATCGCGGATCAGCCGGTCTGAATCGCCCTGGCCGCGCCAGTCGAGCGTGGCGACGCCAAAGCCACGATCGGCAAGGTTGCGGATGGTTTCGAAATATTTCTCGATGCACTCGTTGCGGCCGGTGAGCAGGACCACGGTGCCCTTCATCGGGCGAGCGACCGCGCCGAACAGGCCGTAGCGGATATTCTTGCGGTCACGCGTGGTGAAGAAGCCGCCGGCGGCGTTTTCCGGCCGCGGATTGCCCTCGATTTCGTGAAAAAGGGAGTTTTCGGTGAAAAGATCCGTCATTCGGCGCTTCGTGCTCGGCGTCTCGCATGCCCGCCTGCGCTGGCCGGCTCCGCTATGGTGATAGACGCCCATGCGCCAAAAGCCAAGGAATTCCCGGTGACTGACTGGGCTGCAACAGGGAAGGCCGGAAGCCGCTTGAAAGCGTGCTTCCGGCCTCTGTCGATCCGGGAGGAAGGGACGTTACACCCGGTCGGCCTCGTTGCGGTGCCTGTTGTGCAATCGGCGCCGCCAGTCCTTGATCCTGGAATGGACTTTAGCGCCGGCTGCCTGAACGCGCGCCGAAGTGCCGGTTCATCTGCCGTTCATCAAGGGTCCGGCCGCCGTGGCTTTTGCCGCCAGGTGAAATCTTGAAATGCTTTCCAGCGCTCCCCAAATGTCTCGTGCGGTCGCCAATGTAGGGGCCGCTGGCCCACCCGAAACGCCGCTCAAGGGTTTCGCACCGGCCATACGCAAACCATGTTGCTCAACAGGAGAACACCTCATGCGTCACGTTGATTTTTCCCCGCTTTATCGCTCGACCGTCGGCTTCGATCGTCTGTTCACGATGCTCGATTCGCTTGCGCAGCCGGATGGCGCGCAGACCTACCCGCCCTACAACATCGAGCGCACCGGTGAGGATTCCTACCGGATCTCGATGGCGGTTGCCGGCTTCTCTGACGAGGAAATCTCGATCGAAGCCCATCGCAACGTGCTGACCGTGAAGGGTGAGCGCAAGGACGAGGGCACCGGCGAAGGCTCTGAACTGCTCTATCGCGGCATTGCCTCGAGAGCCTTCGAACGCCGCTTCCAGCTTGCCGACCACGTCGAAGTTGTCGGTGCTTCGCTGAAGAACGGCCTGCTGTTCGTCGACCTCAAGCGCAACATCCCCGAGGAGCTGAAGCCGCGCAAGATCGCGATTACGGCATCTTCGGCCAAGGCCAAGCAGATCGAGGCCAAGACCGCTGCCTAAAGTACAAGTCTCCTCCCGAGACGGAAGCGGCGCCGAAAGGCGCCGCTTTTTTGTTATCGGGGATTTCGGTATCAGGCGATCAGCTGGCCAAAACGGTCGACCTCATCGGCCGTCGTCGCGAAGCTGGTGACGAAGCGATACAGCAACTCGTCCTCGCTGATGTGGCCGTCAAAGCCGTGCGGCTTGTGCCAATCATAGAACGCCGCACCCGCTGCCTGCAGCTTTTCAGCTTCGGCTTTCTTGATCACTGCGAAAACCTCGTTTGCCTGCGGCAGCCATGCCAGTTTTGCCGTGGCCGAATCCTCGATCGCGGCGGCAAGGCGTGCGGCCATGGCGTTGGCGTGGCGGGCGGTGTCCAGCCACAATCCGTCTTTGAAATAGGCCTCGAACTGCGCCGCGACGAAGCGCGATTTCGAAAACAGCTGGGCGGCGCGCTTGCGCAGGAACGCCAATTCCCTGGCACGATCAAGATCGAACAGCACGATCGCTTCGGCGCACCAGCAGCCATTCTTGGTGCCGCCGAAGGACAGGATGTCGACGCCGCGTTTCCAGGTCATTTCGGCTGGCGACGTGTCGAGCGCGACCAGCGCATTGGCAAAGCGGGCGCCGTCCATGTGCAAGGGCACCGAATATCGTTTGGCGATCGCCGCGATCGTCTCGATCTCATCCAGGCCGTAGATGGTGCCGACCTCGGTCGACTGGGTGATCGAAACGGCCATCGGCCGTCCCCAATGGACGATTTCCGGTGCGAAACGGCCGATGGTCCTTTCCAGATTGTGCGGATCGATCTTGCCCAGCGCGCCATCGATCTCATGCAGGCGTGAGCCGCCGGAAAAATACACCGGCGCGCCGCATTCGTCCTCGATGACATGCGATTCGCGATGAGCAAAGGAAATGCCGCCCGGCTTGTTGTAAGCGGTCAGCGCCAGCGAGTTGGCGGCCGTGCCGGTGGCGACGAAGAACACCGCGACCTCGCGTTCGAAAATCTCGCTGAAGCGCTGGTAGACTGCCTGGTCGAGCGCTCCGTCGCCATAGGCGGTGGAAAAGCCGCCGGCATTGGCCGACAGGCCGGCGGCAATGTTGGGGTGGGCGCCTGCCCAATTGTCGGAAGCGAAGAACATGCATCTGCCTATGTCTTGGGAGAACGGGGGGTTGGGGAAATCAGACTGAAGTTGACCGGTTTCGCGTGCTGATCGCAAGGGCCAGGCGCCGGAAAAACAGTAAAGCCAGCCAACGGGCAAAGCCCAGGCCGACGACTGAAGCTTACGTTTTTCCTCAGCTTCACGACATTTTCTGTCGCGAATGCCCCAAGTTTTTTGCAAATCGGTCTTGTGTGCGTCCGGGATTTCTGCCATAAAAATTTAGGACAGTAGTGCTGTCTTATTTTGTCGCACAAAACGAGCTGGATTGGCGTATCATTTGGGCCTCTCCGGCTGTTGCCGCGAGCGACAGGTGGACAGCCAGACTCTGGCCTGTACGATTACCAGATGCGATCCATGCGGAAAGCCGCCTGGTTCGACAGGATTTCGCAAGACGTGCCACAAGGATCAGGGTGAGCCAAGCGCTTGCCGAGGCAAACCAGCGCCTGAATGGCTGGGAAGGAGGACAGGAGATGACGGACATGACGCACTCTGCGACGAACGGCCAGGCCGCGCAGACGAAAGCGGCAACCGTCAAAACCACCTTGCGATCCAATATTGGCCGAAGCGCCAACGGATTTTCCGCCCAGGGCCTCTACGATCCACGCAACGAGCATGACGCCTGCGGCGTCGGTTTCATCGTCAACATGAAGGGCGTGAAGTCGCATCAGATCGTCGAGGACGGGCTTGCTGTGCTCGAAAACCTGACGCATCGCGGCGCCATCGCCGACCAGTTCTTCCGTGACGAGATGGCAGCCCAGGGCATCGAGCTGCCGCCGGCGGGCCAGTACGGCGTCGGACACTGGTTCATGCCGCAGGACGCGGCCC
>NZ_RZRR01000001.1:0-35329 GCF_003998555.1 Mesorhizobium sp. M7A.F.Ca.CA.002.09.1.1
TGCACAGATACAATTGGCATCGTCCACATGGCAGCCTAAAGTCAAAAACGCCTATCAGTCGCCTCGCCCTGATCGAGGACAACCTGTTGAAGCTCCACAACTAGGTCGTCCAGCATCACAGTGAACCGCGTACGTAGTATTTTGTCGTAGGCGGCATTCTGGATAGCCGGATACGGGCTCTTCACCCGCTGCACCACCGATTGCGGGATGATGTCGCGAGAAACATTCACGGATTTCGTGAAAAAAGTGTACCCGCCGAAGAGCCCTACTCGCGGGGGCGGTGCAGCACCACCTCGGTGTCACTGCTCGTGTTCATGCGATGGACTAGGCCGGCCAGCTGTTGACGCAGCTCGCGGTAGTTGTAAGTCTCACCCGTGTAGACGAGCACCAAGTCAGGTCGGCCATCCCCCTGGAGCATCCTCGGCTGGCGGCCGCCCTGGATATCGATGATTGCCAGGCGGTGGTGTCCCAGCGCCGCAGGCCCGCCGATCCAAGTCCCCTCGTCGTCCGGACCGTGGTTCGCTATGGTGGCCGTCATATCGGCAAGCTCCCTTCGCGCATCGGGACCTCCGAGGTCTCGATTGAAGTCGATCCATTCACAGATGCCGCACAGGTTATGTCGCCGCATTTGGGCGAAGCAGATATAAGGCCAGTGGGAAACCATCGAGGCAAAGTGACGGATCTAGCCCAGCTACGATCCGCATCCGACATTGTCGGACATCGGACAGCACCGCGATTCGCTGCATAGGAAGCCTGGAGTCGCGATTTCCCCTGGGGGAATCAGCGCATGAAAGGAGAGCTGGGTCGTGTCTGCCGAAATGAGAAATTGCTCCCCCTTATTGCATCACCGAGGAATGTTACCCAGCGCGATAGACGGACATGCCCTATCTCCCCCCGTTGCAGCTGAGGGAGATAGGGGCCAGCTCTTCATTCAACCCTCATGGAGGATGATCAGCCCAGCCATTTCCATGCGCCGGCCTTCACAAGCCGTGCACCATTCAGGTTCTTTTCCTTGAAGCGCGACGATCCTTGTCAGACGTCGCAACACTTGCTGCCGAGAGCACGAGCTCTTCCTCGAGCATGCCTTGATCTGCGCCTCGAACGGCTCGCACATGCTGGGTTTCAACGACTTCGCAGAGGTTGATATTCTGCAGTGACTTCGTCTCGCTGCTGCACGGCATTGACGCTGGGAGCCATGCTCGCGTGGCGCAATTGTGCTGAAGCCGGTGCCCACGGCAACGTTTCTTAACCCGCCCCAGATCCTGGCGTTTGGCTATTTCCGACATTCGTGTCCGGCTTCGGACAAAGGCCGGGTTTGCCGAACGGAGTCGCACCCAATTTCCAGTGCTGCTTGAGCAATAATATCGACCGGCATTACTGCACAACACGAAAGTTGCTGCAAAAACCGAAGTGAACCCAAGGCATCGGGTCAATTGGCATGGCGCTTGCGACTCGGTCGATAGAACGCAGTCAAAATCACGGTTGCAGACCATGCCTACCTCTCAAAGCTCGATAAAGCACGCGAGCAAAATTCCCCGTCTCCGCGGAAGCTCGTCGCCGTTAAACGTGCCTGCTCGGGGGCGGTCTTGCACAAGACCGGTCCGAGGCAACCACGCCAAGGCGCGAGGCTGCCGGAACTGTCGACCGAAGTCGATGCCGCTTCAGTTTAACCGAAAAATGCACCGTACCACTTTGGCCTGGAAGCAAATCAATGACCTATAGAAAGAACGTTCCTCTCGTGACCTTTCGCACGCGTGTTCGCGATGAGTCGATCGGGGGGCCAAATCCTTATCAGTGGGAGAACAAGACCTCCGACGATTATTTCGGGGGCAAGCGCATCATCCTGTTCTCGCTGCCTGGCGCCTTCACCCCGACCTGCTCGACCTTCCAACTGCCCGATTTCGAAAAACTCTATGATCAATTTCTGGAACTGCGAATTGACGCGATCTACTGCGTCTCGGTCAACGATGCTTTCGTCATGAATGCGTGGGGAAAGTCCTTGGGGCTGCAGAAGATCGAGCTGATCCCAGACGGGTCGGGCGAGTTCACGCGCAAAATGGGCATGCTGGTCGCGAAGGACAATCTGGGCTTTGGCATGCGCTCCTGGCGATACGCCGCTCTGATCGACGATGGCGTGGTGGAGCAGTGGTTCGAGGAGGAAGGCTTCTGTGACAACTGCGAGACGGACCCCTATGGCGTTTCATCCCCGCAAAACGTTCTCGACAAATTGAAGGCGGCGGCATGACCCAGAAGTGGAAAGTCTCACACAACCCAAGCACACACTAGAGCCTCCTCGGCAGATCACGGTTCAACATGCATCTCTCAGCAAGCCTGCTTCAACGCCAGAAGCAACGTATGGTCTTATCGCCTCAAGCCATTGAAGCTATTCGCTTGCTGCGATTGACGCATACTGAACTCCATCAGCTCGTGCAGCAGGCACTCGAGAAGAACCCCGTTTTGAAGCCTGACCCGTTTGACGACGATTCGCCGCTGCCAGGGGTGGATCAGCGGAGCAGTCAAAGCAGAAGCGAAATCGGCGAATCGCCCATTGGCGGGCCGTCTGGCGGGCGCGGGCAATGGAAGTCGCAACGCAGTAGCGGCAACGATCGACCTGCCGTCGAGGAGTTTACCGCCCACACCGAAACATTGCACGACCATGTCGCCCGCCAGGTCGCCCTCAACCCGTTCACCCCCCAGGAGCGGCTGATTGCCGGACAGCTCGCCGCTCATCTGGAGGACACTGGCTATCTTCAGGTAAACCTTTTCGATCTGGCCAGGACGTTAAACGTTCGGCAAGCTGATGTGGAACGGGTCATCGGAATCTTGCAGCAATTTGATCCGCCGGGCATTTTTGCGCGAACTCTCAGCGAATGCCTGGAGATTCAGCTGCGCCAGCAAGACCGGTTCGACCCGGCTATGGCAGCTTTGGTCGCCAATCTCGAGATGCTTGCACGGGGGGATTTTCAGGGATTGAAGCAGCGTTGCGGAGTCGACGAGGAGGATCTCCTCGACATGAGGAACGAAATCCGCGCGCTCGATCCCAAGCCTGGAGACCGGTTCCAGTCCGGGACGCCGGAAACCATCGTACCGGACGTCTGGGTAATGCCCAAGTCCGAAGGTGGATGGCGGGTGGAGCTTGATCCGGCCACGCTGCCCAAAGTGTTGATCAACCACACCTATGTCGCCGAAATCTCGCAGCTGACCAAGCAAAATCCGGAAGGCAAAGCGTTTCTCGACAATTGCCAGGAAAAAGGGAACTGGCTGATCAGCAGTCTCAAGCAGCGCGCTAAGACGATCCTTAAGGTTGCGACCGAAATCGTGCGCCAGCAGGATGCCTTTTTTACACACGGCGCCGCCCATCTGCGGCCTCTCTGTCTCAAAAATGTCGCTGACGAGATCGGCATGCACGAGTCGACGGTAAGCCGGGTGACTTCGAACAGGTACATGTTGACTCCGCGCGGGGTGTTCGAGCTGAAGTATTTTTTCGCTGCGCCAATCGCATCCTGCGAGGGCGGCGATGCGCACTCCGCCAAAGCTGTCTGCCATCGGATCAAGGCAATCATAGCCGAAGAATCGCTCGACAAGGTACATTCCGACGAAGACATCGTTGCTCAACTCAAGGAGACCGGCATCGATGTCGCTCGCCGTACCGTCACCAAATATCGCGAGGCGATGAACATCCCTTCCTCCATACGACGGCGCCGCGATAAGCGTTTGTCCGCAGCTGCGATCAAGCGAAGTGACTAACCGACATTCGTGGTCGGCGAGAGGCGACTCTCAACTTCCTCCGGGCCGAAGCAGCTTTCGAAGTCATGGCATTCCCCGCAACTGGGTGCTGTGCATGACGAAAAGCCTTCGGCCTCACACAGCTTGCGGTAAAAGTACTTTTTCCATTTCATGTTTTCTGTGTTGCCTGCCGCCAGCGCGGGAAAATGTCTGGCAAGCAGGCGGCTGAGCTCAGCGCGATTTGAGAGGCCAAGATCCCGCCAAAGATGGTCCATGCGCATCGCACGCCGGGCGATGATCTTGGCCAAGCGGGCGCTCGCCGGGTCGGCCGGCGCAGCATGCGCTAGCAGCAGCCGGCGTAGCAGTTCCTCTTCCAGTTCCGGCTCGGGCTCGCTCAACTCCTCCAAAGCGAATACGCTGCTGGAGGTAGACGGGAAAGTTGCGGCCAAGACATCACGCAATTCGACAGACGAAAGGCCTGTCCCCTCCGTCGCCAACACCTCGCCCGCCTGGACCTCCTCAAGCGAACGTGAATGTACGCAGGGCAGCACATGCTGATCGAAGCTCCTCCCTAGCTCGGACCCACGCCATTGCGCGCTGGATAGGCAGCCATCATCGTAACGGCCGGCTTCAGCTTCCGGCATGACAAAGCGCCTTGTTGACCGCAGGGATGATCTTGTCGCCCCAGAGCTCGATCTGGCGCAGCATCGTCTTTTGGTCGAAGTCGCCCAATTGAGTCTGAACTGCGATCTGGTCCGGTTTCAAGATATCGATCTCTTCCAGCAGGCGATCAATCACGCGATTTACGCTGCCAATCGGCAAATTTTTGCGCATGGTCTCGAAGGACAGATCCTGCTGGGTCGGTGTCTCCTGCAGCAGGTAGCCATCGTGGCTCTGTTGGCGACGCTGATGCAGGGCTTCAGAAAGCCGGCGCTGGAAGCGGGCATTGTCGAGATAGCTGTTGATCTCCAACTCGTCGTGGCTGGCATAGCAGCAGCGCAGCAGCGATATCTTGACGTCGGTGACGTTCTTTTCCTCGGATGCCGCCGCCCTCTCGACTGATTCACGCAGTGTGGTCAAAGTCTCTAAGCCGTCGTGGAAGGCTGTGACAAAAAAATTGTGCCCCTCGCGGTAGGCCCGAGCCATCCGTGCGGCTCCGCCAGCGATCCAGATAGGCGGCGTCGGCTGCTGGACTGTGCGGACCGAAATCGCTGTTGGGGGGATCTTCTCATACTGGCCGTCGTGTTCGAAGACGTTTTGGTTGAGGCCCTTGAGAATGATGTCCAGGTATTCCGAAAAGACGGCCGGCGCCTCATCGATGTCCACGCCGAACCGTTCGAACTCGAACTGCTGGTATCCCAAGCCTACGCCGAGCTCGAGACGGCCGTTCGCAACGATGTCGGCGAAGCCGATCTCGGACAGCAGGCGCTGCGGTTGGTAAAGCGGCAGCACGCAGACGGCAGTGCCCAGGCGAATCGTGCTTGTCAAGCCGCCGCAGTGCGCCACCATCATCAGCGGGGATGGTATGAGGCTGTAATTGTTGAAGTGGTGCTCAGCAAACCACGCGGTGTTGAACCCAGCCTGCTCCGAAGCGACGGCCTGTTCGATGGAGTTGCGGATGACGCTTTCTGAGGATTGGTGATAGCCACGCTGGGCGGCCAGAATGAAAGTGGCAAATTCCATGATTTCTCCTCGTTATAGACACGTCAGCCGACCGGGAATGTGCTCGGCATGCGCATGCTTGGATCTCAAGCACCTCAGGTGCGTCGTGGAGCCGAGGCTTCATAATGCTCGGCCGGTCGCCCTGCGAAGGCCTGGCAATTAACCTGCGGCCTCCGCAAAACATTCGTCATAGAGCTCGCTGGCGTTTCCCGCATCACCGAACGAGGTCCAGCCGCCGTCCACGTAGAGGATCGAGCCGTTGATGTATGAGGCGTCAGACGAAGCAAGGAAGAACGATGCATCTGCGACGTCTTCTGGCCGTCCCATCCTGCCCATGGGGATGCGTCGTCCGATTGCTGTCAGGTCGATGCGGCCGGCTTTGGCCAACTGAGCAAGTGCGGGCGTGCGGATGTGGCCAGGAGCGACGGTGGCTGTCCGAATTCCGACCGGCCCGAGTTCGGCCGCCATGCAACGGGTCAGCATATCCATCCCCGCCTTGGAGGCGCCGTAGGCATGGCGCGGCGCGAACGGCAGAAAGCTGTCGATCGACCCGAGATTGAGGATCACGCCGCCCGGGCGCATAGCCTTGATCGCTTCGCGCGCGCAGGTGAAGGCGCCGGTAAGGTTGACATCCAGGACGTGTTCGAGCTGTTTCGACAGTTGCTCGATCGCAGGCACAATCCTGTCGGCGGTATCAGCACTATTGACCAGAACATCGATATACCCGAAGCGTCCCCTCAGTTCTTCGAACATCGACACCACATCGCTCTCGACGGCCACGTCCAGCGATTTCGCCAGATGCTTGCCGGGGAGCGATGTAGCCAGCTCTGCCGCTGCAGTGCCATCTTTATCAGCAATCACGACGGTGTCGCCGTTCGCGGCAAAGCGGCGAGCGACGGCCGCGCCAATGCTTTTTGCGCCACCGGTGACGAGCACGATTCGCGCATCTGTGCATTCGGCCGGACAGGAGAGCTCGGCTTGGAGCGCACCATCCACCGGCGGGTGAGCATCCCCCGGCTGGTTGAATGACATCCAGCCTCCGTCGACTGCCAGCACCGAGCCGGTGATGTAGCGCGCCTGCGTGCTGCTCAGAAAACGCACGACCCTGGCGATCTCGTCGGGGCGAGCCAAGCGCCCCATCGGCACGCGGCGGCGTATCGCCGCGAGGTCCATTTTGCCAGCGCGTGCCAGTTCTGTGACCATTGGGGTGCGGACGGAGCCCGGCGCCACCGCCGTGACGCGGATTCCTCGCATAGCCCACTCGCATGCAAGGGACTTTGTCAACGAGATCACGCCAGCTTTCGAGGCTGCGTAGGCGTTGCGCCTGGGATTGCCGACCACGCCCGCCATCGAAGCCACATTGACGATCGCACCGCCCGGCTTCATGCGCCGCGCCGCTTCCCGGGCCATAACGAATGGCCCAATAAGGTTCACTGTCACGCCGCGTCGGAAGGTATCGACAGCGGTGTCGATGATCCTATCCATCGTGGGTCCAACCGCCGCATTGTTGATGAGGACATCGATTTGCGCGAACCGTGCTTCGACCTGGCCGAAAAGTGAGAGCATGTCCTTCTCTCGCGACACATCGCACTCCAGACCGACGTGCGGCGACCCGAGATCCCGAGCCAGTTCAACCACACCACTGCCCGGAAGGTCCACCGCAACTACAGTGTCTCCGTCCGCGGCAAGGATATCGACCAGGGCACGGCCGATCCCGCCCGCAGCGCCTGTGATGATTACGGTGCGTGCTGCCAGTTTCACGAGAGCTTCTCCACGATGACCGCTTGTGATCTCAGCCCATCAACCTTGGGCGGAATGAAGGGCCGAGCCAAATCGTTGCAGTGACCGCCAGTCGCGGCCCCACACAGATGTCGTTCCCGTAGGGCGCTCATCCTCCATTCCTACCCACTTATGCAGCTCCCAGTTGGGGACCCTCGACGCCATCTTGGTCGGTGGGGATGTGACCCTTGAGCAACTGGTAGATGGGATCGTCTGGATGTGGTGCTCCAATCGGCTGTCGCCGGCCGAACCTATCTGCCTCAAGAATCGCTGGCGGGATTTGCTCCTCAACCCAATCGTAGACGACTGTCCGTTCCGCAATTCGCCACTCGTCCTGCCTCTTCTGAAACAGATCGCAGTAACGGCCGCAAAGCAGCGTCTGACGTATTTCTTGGTCTGTATCCGGTCCGCGTTGCAGCGCGGTGAAATAGCTCTCGACCGCGGCCTCTGCTGAACTGATGAAGTCGATCAGGCTGTTCGTGATTTGATGGATGTTACGGTGCCCCGGCAGACCGAGAGCAAATTGGATGAAGTCCTCTGCCGGTCCGCAATAGGGACCGTGCCTGTCATACGCTTCGGGCCAGTATGCGCTACGCAGCGCCGCCTCATCGGCGCGGTCTATCCCGCGGCAGTACCGATACAGGCAGTTGCGGATCGCCTCTCGGTCACGCAGTTCGGTAATTTTCGCGTGGTCGACAGGGTCTGTCGCGAATTGTATGATTGTTTTGTCCTTCCCGATGCCAGTCTGCACTTTGCGTGTGTCTCTCTCTACAACTGAGTTAGCGGGGGGCTCGTCAACTTCCAGAGCTTGTTCGGGGCAGGCTCGTACCCCTTTTGAGGCAAGCAGTTGCTCCCCATCGGCAACATCAATATCACCGGGCAAGATGTAGCCGGCGTCATCAAGCTTGAAGACTCTCGGCGCCCGCGCCCAGCAGCGCGCATGACCCTGGCATCTGGCTTTATGTACGACGACACGCATAGCGAACTCCAATGTCGTTGGCTGAAACTTCAGGACCATTCCAGGATCAGATTCTCGATCCCGAACACATGGCCGCCGAAGGTGATAGGTTCAGTCCCTGTCTTGATCCGAAAGGCTGGGATGCGCGCCAGCCACTCCTCCAGGCCAATGACAATCTCCCGCCGGGCAAGGTGTGAGCCAAGACAACGATGGGGACCATAGCCAAAGGCAGCGTGCCGGTTGTCCTCGCGCGCCAGATCGATCTCATTCGGGCATTCGAATTCCGCCGGGTCACGATTGGCAATCATCGTGGCACAGGAAACATAATCTCCCTTGCGGATCGGCGCGCCTTTGAAGTCGACATCCTTCGTTGCCACTCGGATCATCTGAATGGTCGAATAGGCGCGCAGCAATTCTTCCGCAGCGACGGCAATCCGGTCAGGTTCGCTTCGTAGCAATTCCTGATCTTTGGGGTTGCGCGCGAGATGGGCCAAGTCGAAGCATATGGCTGCTGAGACCGTGTCGAGTCCCGCGACGAACACAAGCACGCCGATGCCACGGACTTCTTCGTCACTGAGCAGACGACCCTCGACCTTTGCCTTCACGATGAAGGTCATGAAATCATCGACCGGCTCCTTGCGGCGCTCGGTGGCAAGTTCGTCGATGAAGGCCACGATCGTCCGGGCTGCGGGTGGTCGTTGCTCCTTATCGCCGTGGAGCAGATCTCTAGCCCAGCCGACAAATGTTTCTAGTCCGTTGTCCGAAAGCCCAATAAAGCGAAGGAAGATATTGACCGCGAACGGAACTGCAAAATCCTTCATGATGTCGCAGCTCGTGCCTGATGCGGCGATCCTGTCGATCAGCTTGATCGCTCGTTCCCGGACAGCCGGCTCCAATGCCATTACCCGCTTTGGCGAAAGCAGCGGATTGAGCAGTGAGCGAAAAACACCGTGGAATGGCGGATCGAGCTCAAGCGGGATCATCGGCCAGCTCTCGCCGAGCACAGAGGCGAAGATGCTGCGATGGCTGGAAAACGTTTCGGTGTCCTGCAGCACCCGGCGCTGGTCGCTCGCGCGAGTGATGACCCAGGTACCCCGACCGTCGCGCGTGTTGCTGGTTGAATAAAAGATCGGAGGCCCGGCATGAACGCAAGCAACCGCTGCATGCGGATCCCCGTTAGCCGTCGGCAACATGCCGGGCGACGTAAACAGGTTGAAGTCCCTCACCATTTCGGGCGGGACATGATCTGGAACCGGCCGCGATTTAACCGCGCCAGAATCGAGAGACCGTTCATGAGATGCTGTCGGCATTTGCATGCAATCGTCGGTGCAAGCTCCGTGCCGAATTCGTCTTTCGATAATCCTTGCCGTTTGCTGGGCAACAGGTGGCGCCTGCGCTGACTTGCTGGTCGGGATTGCAACATTCTTGTCCAGCGTCGGACACAGAATGTAGAATGCTAGACAGCGACTTGGAGCAACTCAACTGGTGGGATCGCTAGCCGATCATGTGCCCGGGGAGCATCCAGTTCGAAAGCTTGCGCTAAGCGGCTTGGTGACTTGGCCGAGGTCACCAGGTGGAAACGACCAACACTTGGGGTGAGCCTAGTGGCGCTCCCCTCGATGATGTCTGGCGGGGTGGTTAGCCGCCTCCGTAGGACAAGATCAGTCTACACGAATGGACTATAGCCTCTCCTCGCATGCCTCATTGGCCGTCCTTCAGAGCCGGCCACACGAGCTTTTGTCTTTCAGCAGGGCGTTTTTCTCGCCAGCTACAGAGCCACACCGACGCCATTAATGAGCGTCCAGTCGACGGGTTGGATGGCCCTGTCCATCTTGCCCAGCACCTTGGCTTAGCATTTGCCGGTGCGGCGGAAGCCTTCAAGACGCAGTTCTTGACCTTCTCCAGATCAGCCTCGGATGGATATCGGCAAGGGTTCAGCTCGTCCTTTTGAACTTGCGCATCTTCGTGTTGGCCAACCCCAGGCCGCCCGACATATTTGCGGTCTATCCGGCACCTCAACTTCGAACAACCTTGCGGCAAGCTCTTGGGATAGCCCACGCTCGTGCCTCCACCACCCGCTCAGCAGAGCCAGATTTGTCGTTGATGGCACGGAACTTGCGGAGTCATTCGCAGATGCGTCACGGACCGAGAGTGTCGTCCCATGAATTCGATCACCAAAAAGGCCGCCCGACGTTGCTGGGACCGCCTGCAATTACCTTATCCCAGAATTGGGAGCAACGGCTTCAAAAGGGATAACTCATCACCTCAATTTTGTCGATCGCGCGGCCATCGAACCGCAGCCATCGATCAGACTTCCGCCTCGTTGCACTCATTGCGACCGCCTTGGTGCTTGCGACAACCGCTCAATTCTGGCTGCCAGGATAACCACATATGGCGACGGAACTTCCTGCTTCAAAGCAATATAGAGATCGTCGATCATCCCCCCATCAAGGCCTCGATCGAGGACACCGCGTTCGGCTTGCTTGGTTCGCAGTGAACAGACCGCACTTCGACGAATGCGATCGATGCGACCGCGCCGAGAACTCTCCCGCATTGTCGACGGTTGGGTCCGTCGGCCCTCCGATGAGGCCTCGGATGCGTCGGGCTCCGAGGCCTCGACTGATGCCGACTGGCCGCCGCCGGAAGGTCTCGCGGCTTTGATCCCCGGCGATGTAGCCACCCCTGCTGCAACAGCTCCTAGCCGGAGAACTCATTCATGACCGAATCGGCGACAGATTTAGTGGACGCGGCTTTGTTCGACCGAGATCGGCTTGACCCAGAAAGTCCCTATCAACGTTCTGGCCCTGCATGGGGTGCCATCATTTCGCTTTCCTTCGGCACCTTCGGGCTTGTGACGGCAGAGTTTCTGCCCGCCAGCGTTCTGACACCGCTCGCGCATGATCTCCGTATCACCACGGGCACGGCTGGACAGGCGCTAACAGCGGCCGCAATCGTCGCGGCGATCTCGGCACCGATAATCGCCATCGTGACAAAGCGTCTGGACCGCAGGGTCGTCATCTGGGCGATGACGCTCCTGCTGATCCTGTCGAACGTTCTGGCGGAGGTTGCGGGGTCGCTGCCGGTTTTGCTGGCGGCACGCGTCGTCCTTGGCATATCGCTTGGTGGTTTTTGGTCAATTTCGGCAGCGTTGGCGATGCGGCTGGTTCCAAGTCACCTCATGCCGCGCGCCATGTCGGTCATCCTCACCGGCGTTTCTGTCGCCTCCGTCTGCGCGGCTCCAATCGGCGCTTATGTCGGTGACATTTGGGGATGGCGAGCCTCGTTCAAGGTCGCCGCAATCGTGAGTGCCGTTGCGCTGCTCGTGCAACTCGTAACCATTCCGCCACTGCCTCCGATCGAAGTGCGCAGATTCCGCAGTCCGCTGGATGTCGCGAAGAATCCGGCGATGAAGGTTGCGGTGCTAGTCGTGCTATTGGTCGCTTCCGGCCATTTTGCCAGCTTCGCCTACATCCGCGCCTTTCTCGAGAGCGTTCCTGCGCTCGACAAGAAGTCAATCCCGCTCGTGTTCCTTGCTTTTGGCACGGCCGGCGTCTTCGGCAATTTAGCCGGCGCATTCCTCACCAAACACAGTCTCAAGGCGGTCGCGGCCCTGCCGCCCCTGCTCATTGCCGTAGCCGCTGTCTCGCTCCTGACCATGAGAGCATCGGCCTTGACCTCGGCAATTGCAGTTGCCGTATGGGGCTTTGCTTTTGGCGCGGTCCCGGTCGGATTGCAGACATGGATGGTGCTACGCGCCGCTCCGAAACAGGCCGAGAGCGCTGGTGTACTGATGGTCATAACCTTCCAAGTGGCCATCGCAGCCGGCACAACTTGCGGTGGCCTATTGGTGGATCACACGGGTATTGCCAGTGTCTTTGTCTACAGCGCGGTTGCCACGTTCCTCGCTGTCTTGACAGTATTTTTGCTCGGCCCGAACCGCAAAACCTGACCGCCTGGTGGGGAGTGACGGTCGGCGGCGTTCACGCTATTGTCACCTCTGAGCTCGGCCCAAAGGCCGCGGCTTCGTCGTAACCATGCGGTCGATGGGGCAGCGCCAAATTGCTTCCTGCTCATCGCGTTGCGATAATACAGCGCGCTTATTGCGTCATCGTGTCCCCGGTCTCGGCTTCAATGCCCGGCTACTGGCTGCGGAGGCAGATGGGCGCCGGCGTCCCACCGACGACGATCGGTCTTTTCTCATGTAGCTGTCGGGGAAACGAGGCAGGTTTTCCGCCAGAACCCGCCAGTCGTCGCGCTCGCGTTCGCCTTCCTTGCGCGCACCGAACAACTGGATGATGATCTTGCCGTCGGACCCATATGCTTCGAGCGAGGTGACGTGACTGTCATTGGTCGGCTTGCGCACGGCCCAAACCTCACGGATTTGGTGGGTCCTGAGATGCAGCCGGAACGTTTCGTCCAGCACATGGATGCACGGCCCGATCTGCTTGACCGACTTGATTAAGCCGGAATGGGTCTGGATAGAACCTCGGTTGCCGACGAAGCACATGATCGGCAATTCGTCTTCGGCCGCACGCTGGAGCACGGCGCCAACTGCGGCATTGTCGAGCAGCCAAGCGTAATCCTGGCCGACCATGCGCAAAGCCTGGCAGCGGCTGAGCTTGAGCGTCTTTAGAAGGTTGACGTCAGTCAGCCGGCTCCAGTACTCGCGTAGGTCGTCCACCGTGCCGGCCCAGTCCGCAGTCCTCGCGCCCAGGTCGGCTACTCTCGCCTTAAGCGACATGGTCGGCTCCTGGTTGGCGGATACGAGCTCGGCCACCAGCTTTCGATAGGCATGAAGGTTGGAGACCGGCCTGAGATGCACCTTATGCACTGCTGCGCCGGCGGCGTCGAAGAATTGCAAACTGCGCTGGATTCCGCCGCGATGGCGCCTTTCAACAGCGAAACCATACCTCCAAGCCTGCGGGAAGACGCGAAGGTCGAATTCGTCACCAAGGACCATGGCGTGATTGTTGCCGGTTATCACTCTGTTGAAGACGCCAATCTTTTCGTGCACGGCACCTTGATTGCGGGTCAGCGCCGTCACTTCGCCCACGAATTCGAGGCCCGTCAGAAGGTGATTGACGCGCGGGTCGATGCGTGCCGCGCCGAAACCGCAATGGGCCGCGACCAGTTCCGCTTCCGAAATGGCCAATTGGGCGGCGAAATCACGCGCGGGAATGTTCGGACAGACTTCCCACGCACGCCGGATTTCGTTGGGCGACCGCTTCTTGCGCTGATCCATGTTTTTACCCCTGCCCCGTTCTTCTTTTGACGATCGATCGAAAAACGGGCCTCAGGGATGTGCACGGCGGACGCGATCGATCGTCAGGCACATGCCAGTCGAATCCTGTCTCCGGGCGGTCAGCGGCCAATCGCCGGTAGCGAGCGATTGTTGGGTGGTCGGCGCCAATCGGCCGATCGAGCATTCGGGTACCACCGGCGGTGCTGCTTTCCCACCAAGGCGGGTCTGATGGATCATATTGCTTTCCTTCGTTCTTCGATTGCGAGGGCAACCCAAAGGTGAATCGGCCGGCAATTTTGCCGCCGCAACGAAGGCTTCACAAAAATCGTGCCAGTTGCTCCGCGGCAAGCTCTGAACATCTTTGGCTCTGTTCATTGCTTTACGCGTGAGTGCATCGCGAACTCAGGCGCCCTTCCTGTGACGCGGACGCGACAAACCCGACAGTAAGTGTCGGTTGTCGGACGTCTCCCCAGCAATCGAGCATAAGAGACGTCGGGATGTCCTACGGTTTTTGACACGTCTTCCCTTTGGCACGGTCCATGCGAGATGATCCACGAAAACGCCGGACCGAGGAGAAATCGAGCCATGATTACGCTCACCGACAACGCTGTTGCCGCCATCAAGGCCGCTCTTTACCGCGCCAGCGAGCCGGCGGAAGGATTTCGCATCATGGTCCATGCCGGCGGCTGCGCCGGCTTCCAATACTCAATGGGCCTGGAGAGCGTCTCACGTGAGGGCGATGCGATCATCGAGCGAGATGGGCTCAAGGTGTTCATGGATAGAGGCTCCCAACCCCATGCCGCCGGCATGACCGTGGACTTCGTCACTGGGCTCGAAACATCCGGCTTTGTTTTCGATAACCCCAATGCGCGTGAGACGTGCGGCTGCGGCAAGTCCTGCAAATGATTGCGAGGGAACAGGCTATGTTCGACTATAGCGACGCCAAGGAATACTGCGTCGAACCGGTAACCGCCGGCGCTCTGGAACCGGCCGACACGCACTGTCGGCCCGGAACAATTGCGTTCGGTGATGCACCAAATCGCGATCATCGATCGTTGCCGTGGGCAAGCAAACAAAATTGCCCGAAACAGCTGAATTCCCGGCGGATGCCGCCACCAAAGGGCAATGTCGACAGCGACCGGTCAGCCAAGCCATCGCTCCCCCGGCCGCCCACCTTACCAGATACGATATGCGCCAGAGGTTCAATGGCCCGACTACCCTTGAATCATTTCAGCAGTTGAAGGATCACTCCCATGAACCCTGTCTATCTCGACAACAACGCAACGACGCGGGTTGATCCTGCAGTCGTTGGAGCGATGTTGCCTTTCTTTACGGAGCAATTTGGCAATCATTCGTCCATGCACGCCTATGGCGCATCGGTTGCTGAAGCCGTGAGAAAGGCGAGGCAACAGTTGCAAGCCCTCATCGGCGCGGGATTCGAGGACGAGATCATCTTCACCTCGGGCGGGACTGAAAGCGACAGTACAGCCATCCTTTCGGCGCTGGAGGTGATGCCCGACCGAACGGAAATAGTGACTTCCGCGGTTGAACATCCGGCCGTTCTGAAGTTGTGCGCGCACCTTGAGAAGACGCGCGGCGTCAAGGTGCACATTATCCCAGTCGATCACTACGGCCGGCTCGACCTGGACGCCTACAGAACCGCCCTCACCCCACAAGTGGCAATCGTCTCGATAATGTGGGCGAACAATGAGACCGGTACGATCTTTCCCGTGGTTAAGCTTGCCGATCTAGCCAGGGAAGTCGGCGCGCTTTTCCACACTGATGCAGTGCAGGCGGTCGGAAGGCTTCCGATTGAGCTGAAATCGACCGCGATCGACATGCTGTCGCTCTCCGCCCACAAGCTGCATGGTCCAAAGGGGATAGGCGCGCTTTATGTAAGACGTGGCGTGCGCTTCTCCTCCATGATCAAGGGTGGGCACCAAGAGCGCGACCGGCGTGCAGGCACTGAAAACACACCCGGCATAGTCGGACTGGGCATGGCGGCCGAACTCGCCTTGAAATTCATGGACGAGACAAAACGAATAAAATGGTTGCGCGACCGCCTTGAGAACGGGATCATCCAGCGCATCCCAAACACATCCATCAACGGCGATCCGCAAGAGCGATTGCCAAACACTGCAAACATTGGATTCGAAGGTATCGAAGGCGATGCAATTCCAATTGTCCTGAGCCGGCTGGGAATCGCCTGTTCCGCCGGGTCCGCCTGTGCCTCTGGCTCACTGGAACCGAGCCATGTTCTGATCGCTATGAACGCGGCATGTGGGGCAGTCCGCTTCTCCTTGTCGCGTGACAACGGCGAAGATGACGTAGACCGCGTGCTTGAGGTCCTGCCTGCGATCACCGAGAAGCTACGGGCCGTTCCCAGTGCTGGACTGTGCGGGCGAGGTGCAGAACAGCTTCATTCCGGCCCGGGTCCGAGCGGCACAATAGCCGACGAGCCGTGAGGTCTTCCTCAACGTGACGACCCTGCGCAAGGAGAGCAGTTAAACTCGGGGTCGCCTTCACCACTTCAGAAAAGCTTGAGATCGCCAAGTCTCTTGCCCAGCCGCCGTGCCAGAGGTCGGCACGCCGTCAGCAATGTCACCAATGCATCGACACCACAATTTCGCGCCGGGAGAATACAATGAACTGCTCCGCTGATAGCCGCCCGATCGATCGCACCGATATCCTAGCGCGACTGAAGGGCCTGTCGGCCGCGGAGGACTTCTTCGCCTGCCTTGACGTCTCCTACGACCCGAAAGTGATGAATGTCTCGCGGCTCCATATCATGAAGCGCGTGGGCCAATACCTTGCCGAAGAAGATTTCTCCGGTCTGCCTAACCAGGTAATCGCCGCGCGGGTGCGCGCCAAGCTGGAACGCGCCTACGAAGATTTCGCGACTTCCTCGCCGCTCACGCAACGTGTGTTCAAGGTGCTAAGGGACCACGATCCAAACATATGTCCCGCACCTGGCCGCGCCTTCGTCCCGCTCGACTCTGCACTGAAGCGGTTCGGAAAGTAATGAGCCCGACACGGCTGCGACGCGACAATGTCGAGAAGTCGACAAATCCAGTCCTCATGACGCCTCCTCGGAAGCAAACGAAGCCACCTTCTGGAATAGAGGCAGGAAGACGACTTGGCATGAACGATGCAGGCAATGAGGTGAACCGCCAAGCACGAATCCGGACTGGGAGCTTAGAGAAACCGCCAATGCATATCGTAGTCTGCATCAAGCAGGTGCCGGATTCGGCACAGATCCGCGTGCACCCGGTGACGAACACGATCATGCGTCAGGGTGTTCCGACCATCATCAATCCTTACGACCTGTTCGCCCTCGAAGAAGCGCTCAAACTGCGCGACGTTCATGGTGGCGAGGTTACTGTGCTCACAATGGGTCCGCCCATGGCGGAGGACTCGCTGCGAAAGGCGCTCGGTTACGGTGCTGACCGAGCAGTTCTCTTGACGGACCGCTATTTTGCCGGATCCGATACGCTGGCGACTTCCTTTGCTCTTTCGCAAGCAATCGCAAAAATTGGGGAGACTTTCGGCAGGCCGGACATCGTCTTCACCGGCAAGCAGACGATTGACGGCGATACCGCCCAGGTCGGACCGGGCATAGCCAAGCGCCTAGATTTATCGCAACTTACCTATGTCGCGAAGATTGCCTCCATCGATCTCGATACGCGAGAGATCGAAGTCGCTCGTCGCGCCGAAGGCGGCACCCAGTTGCTGAAGAGCAGACTCCCTTGCCTCATTACCATGCTGGAAGACACCAACGAAATCCGCCGGGGCTCGCTCCAGCAGGCTCTGTGCGCGGCGCGCAGCCAAGTCGTGAAGTGGACTGCAGCCGACGCCGGCATTGACGATCTCACCCGGTGCGGTCTGCGTGGCTCGCCTACAGTCGTCAAGCGTGTTTTCGCCCCCACCGCACGGGCAGAAAGGGCGGCGCAGATCGACACCGCGGAAAGGGGCTTGCAGGACATAGCCGATGAACTCATCGCCGATATCTTAACCCGCCGGCCGGCGCTGGAACATGAGCTGGCCTTCAACAGCGGCACGTGACGGCCAGGAGCAGAAAATGTCGACCGCAAGCCAAACTACCCCTCGCATTGCCCCCGGCCGTGCCGGTGTAAAGAAAGAACTTCCCGACCGTTTCAAAGACTACCGGCACGTGTGGGTCTTCCTCGAGCTCGAACGCGGCAATGTGCATCCTGTATCATTCGAACTGCTGGGCGAAGGCCGCAAATTAGCCGACAAGCTTGAAGTCCAGCTCGCGGGCGTCGTGCTGGGACCGCCGGGCGAGATGGTCGAGGACGCTGTTGCCGAGGCCTTCGCTTACGGGGCGGATCTTGTCTACATCGTCGATGCGCCGCCGCTCGCCGACTACCGGAACGAGCCGTTCGCCAAGGCGCTCACGGATCTGGTCAATACCCATAAACCCGAAATCCTCCTTCTCGGCGCGACCACACTGGGCAGGGATCTTGCAGGCTCGGTAGCGACGACCCTGCAGACGGGGCTCACGGCCGACTGCACCGAACTTGATGTAGATTCCGACGGTTCACTCGCCGCGACCCGTCCGACTTTTGGTGGCTCATTGTTGTGTACGATCTATACACTAAATTACCGGCCGCAAATGGCGACGGTGCGACCAAGGGTCATGCCTATGCCGCAACGGGTGGATAAGCCGGTCGGGCGTGTCATGCGGCACAAGCTGTCGCTCGTTGAGGACGATATCGTCACCAAAGTCCTCGGCTTCCTACCGGATAACCAGTCGGCAATGGCAAATCTTGCCTATGCGGATGTCGTGGTTGCGGGAGGCCTCGGTCTCGGAGCGGCGGAGAACCTTCAGCTTGTGAAGAATCTTGCCCGAGCGATCGGCGCCGAGCATGGCTGTTCGCGCCCCTTGGTCCAGAAGGGCTGGATGCCGGCTGATCGACAGATTGGACAAACTGGCAAGACCATTCGACCGAAGCTTTACATCGCGGCCGGAATTTCCGGCGCCATCCAGCACCGAGTTGGGGTCGAGGGGGCCGATCTCATCGTCGCGATCAACACCGATCCGAACGCGCCGATTTTCGAGTTCGCCCACCTCGGGATCGTCACGGATGCAATCCGCTTCCTGCCCGCACTGACGGAAGCCTTCACCCGGCGGCTGTCGCCGCACAGTCGAGACAAGCTTGCGAGTTGAGGGAGAGGACATGATTGAACAATTCGATGCCATTGTGGTCGGAGCCGGCATGTCTGGAAACGCAGCTGCTTACACTTTGGCAAGCCAGGGGCTGAAGGTCCTGCAGTTGGAGCGCGGGGAATATCCGGGCTCTAAGAACGTCCAGGGTGCCATAATGTACGCGAACATGCTGGAGAAGATCATCCCGGACTTCCGGGATGATGCGCCCCTCGAGCGGCACCTGGTCGAACAGCGACTTTGGGTGATGGACGACACGTCTCACACCGGAATTCATTACCGGTCGGACGACTTCAATGAGGCGAAACCCAACCGCTACACGATCATCCGCGCCCAGTTCGACAAATGGTTTTCCCGCAAGGTGCGCGAGGCTGGCGCGACGGTCCTGTGTGAGACGACCGCGACGGAACTCGTCCGTGATGGCAATGGCAAGGTGATCGGCGTCCGCACAGACCGGGCTGGCGGAGTGGTCTTCGCGAATGTGGTCGTTCTCGCAGAAGGGGTGTCGGGATTGCTTGGCACTCGCGCAGGCCTGCGCGAGATGCCGAAGCCGGAGACCGTGGCGATTGCCGTCAAGGAAATGCATTTCTTGCCCGAAGAGGTCATTGGCCAGCGGTTCGGGGTGAAGGGCGATGAAGGCTGCGTAATCGAGGCCGTGGGCACGATCTCTCGCAGCATGGCCGGGCTCGGCTTCCTTTACACCAATAAGGAGTCGATTTCACTCGGCATCGGCTGCCTGGTCTCGGATTTCGCCGCGACGATGGAGAGCCCGTCCGCCCTCCTGGATGCGATGAAAAACCATCCTTCGATCCGGCCGCTGATCGCTGGCTCGGAGGTGAAAGAATATGCCGCCCATCTTATCCCCGAAGGTGGTTACAGGGCCATTCCGCAGCTATTCGGCGACGGTTGGGTCATCGTCGGCGACGCAGCGCAACTGAACAATGCCATTCACCGTGAGGGTTCGAACCTTGCCATGACCTCGGGTCGTGTCGCGGCTGAGGCGATCATCAAAGTCAAAAGCCGCAACGGTCCTATGACCAAAGCGAACCTTGCGCTCTACAAGACGATGCTGGATGACTCCTTTGTGATCAAGGATCTTAAGAAATACAAGGACATGCCAGCCTTACTCCACACCAATTCCAGCAACTTTTTTGACAGCTATCCGCGGTTGATGTCGCATGCCGCTCAGACCTTCATGCGTGTCGACGGCACGCCGAAGATCGAGAAGGAAAAGAACACCACGGCCGCCTTCATCAACGCGCGCTCGCGCTGGGGGTTGGTCAGCGACGCGGTCCGCCTGGCATTGGCATGGCGCTGAAGAGGGTACAAGATGACGATCGCAGTGACGAAGGTTCGTGTCGAGGACAAACTTTACCAGAACCGCTATCTGGTCGATTCCGGCCGCCCCCATATCATAGTGCGACCGCACGACAAGCCAAGCGCGAACTTGCTTGCGTTGACCTACGTCTGTCCGGCGAAATGCTATGAGTTGAATGACAAGGGTCAAGTCGAGATCACCGCCGACGGCTGCATGGAATGCGGCACCTGCCGGATATTGTGCGAGAAAGGCGGCGACATCGAGTGGAACTATCCGCGCGGCGGCTTTGGTGTCCTGTTCAAGTTCGGATGATCAGCCGGTGCCAAGAGCATGCCGGCAGCGAGCAACTGCGGCACACCATGAGCCTCTCCATCCACTTGCAAAGAGCTAGTGAATATTGGGTTTCGCAATTCAAGTTTCCTCGACTTGGTAGGGGTATCCTCAGGCCACGGGGCGCCTGTGCCGGACTTACCACCGGTAACGTGGTCGAGCCCCTTTGGACAATGTCCGGCCATCGTGCCGGATGGCAGCCACAACGGCCGGTGAGCAAATGGAACGGCACAATCCATGATAAAGACGTATGTGCTAGTGCATGGTGCCTGGCATGGCGGATGGTGTTGGCGGGACGTCGCCGCCAATCTTCGCAAGATGGGATGCCACGTGACCACGCCTACCCAGACAGGTGTCGGCGAACGCGCACGTTTGCTGTGCAAGGACATCACGCCCGACACATTCGTGACCGACATCGTCAACCACATTGTAACGGAAGAGCTGAGCGATGTGATCCTTGTCGGTCACAGTCTAGGCGGCATCAGCATCACCGGCGCCGCCGACCGGATACCCGACCATATCAGCCATCTCGTTTATCTCGACGGCGCCATCGTCGAGAGCGGTCAAAGTGTATTCAGCACCATGCCCCCCGACATCGTCGCCGCCCGTCGAAAATTGGTTGCGGAGGAAGGACGGGGTATCTTCATGCCGACTCCGCCGCCAACAGCATTCGGCACTCCCGAGGGACACTCGCTCACGGACTGGGTGCGGCGCCGGATAACACCGCATCCGGCAGGCACCTACGAAAGCGGACTTAAGCTCGAGCACCCGCTCGGCAACGGCAGACCCCGAACCTATGTCGTCTGCACTAATCCACTCCACCCGCCGATGGCGGGAGCGCGAGAATGGGTCGCGAAGCAGGATGGCTGGGCGTGGCAGGAACTCGCCACTGGCCACGACGCAATGATCCTCGCGCCGACGGAAGTTGCTCTCCTTCTTAGCGCTGTCGGCTGAGGAACCAAGTAGGGGGAGCGGCGGCCGATTCTCAGGCCGTGGCCTTGAGCTCTGGTGCAAGGATGTAGGCCCAACGGGTCGTTCCGGTGGCGCCACCGAAACCACTAGGCGGGAGTGGCCTGTCCTGCCGACGTCGCAAGCTTGCGAGCGTTCCGCCGCGGCCGCAGCCCGTAGCGCCGGGCAACCTCCGAGATCACCGCGTCGGCTCCAGGGTCTCGGAGATGACTCCGTGCCTTGTCGTCCATCGACCAATGCCGCCGACCAACAGCGCCGTTGATCACCCTCGAAAACGCCGAGGCTGCCGCTCAGGGTCAATCGTAAGTTCAAGTTCAGACACAAGCCGATCTCCGATCCACCTCAGAATCGGCAGGCCCACAGATCGCGGGTCCTCCTGGAAGGACACAGCGCTTACCCTTGAAATATGGAGAACCATGGCTTTGCGCCGTCGGCAGTTGAGCTGATCTCGCAATGCTATTTCCCCGGCAACGTCCGCGAGCCGGAGAACTGCGTGCTTGGCGTTCTCCTCTGGAAGGAACCAATCTTTCGGAACGTGGCAATGTCATCGACGAGCTCTCACGGGCCAGCACGATGCCGGTTCGGCGCATCGGCGCCCGCCTGAACACGAGATGGCCACTTGCGATTCTAACGATACGGCCGGACGGGGGCTGGGACCGCGGCGGACGAAGCGTGACGGCTGATCGACACAATGGAGAAGGCCGGCTGGGTTCAGGCTAATGCGGCTCGAATTCTCGGCCTCAAGCTGCGACAAGTCGGCTAGGCGATACGCCGGCATAGTATCGAGGTGAAGGAACTTCTAAGAGCCTGATGAGCCAATCGTCAGGCCAGTGGTCTTGCGCGCCCTGTGCGCGACAAGGAGTGCTTCGTGCTTCTGAACGGATTTGGACTTGCACTGTCGCAAGCAGGACAAAATTGTGTCGCGCCGGCCTGACACAATGCGATATCGACCCGAATAGTGAACTGAAGCCGCTTTTTTCAGTTGGTATGGCTCTTGCACCTTGAACCGCGACGTTACCAGCAACGGAGCCGTTTGATGTCCTCACCGACAGTTTCGATTGAGGGGCCGACTAGCACGACATCCGAGGGTCTTCTGGCAGCCGCGAAATCCGGTGGCTGCGCATCGTCTTCCTACGGCTCGTCGCCGACCAGCCCGGGCGAAGAGGATCCGGCTATTTGGGAAAGGATCAAGGATCACCCCTGCTTTTCGGAGGAAGCGCATCATTATTTCGCGCGTATGCATGTGGCGGTCGCGCCGGCTTGCAATGTCCAGTGCAACTATTGCAATCGCAAATACGATTGCGCCAACGAGAGCCGGCCTGGTGTTGTGTCTGAGAAGTTGACGCCCGACCAAGCGCTACGCAAGGTCATCGCCGTTGCCAACAAAGTTCCGCAGCTTTCGGTTCTTGGCATCGCTGGGCCGGGGGATGCCTGTTACGATTGGGAGAAAACGAAGGCAACGTTCGACCGCGTCATCAGGGAAATCCCCGACATAAAGCTGTGCGTCTCCACTAATGGGCTCGTGCTGCCGGACCATGTCGCCGAGCTTGCCGAAATGAATGTTGATCACGTGACGATCACCATCAACATGGTCGACCCGGAAGTCGGCGCGAAGATCTATCCATGGATCTTTTATGAAAATCGCCGCTACTTCGGCATCGAAGCCGCTCGAATCTTGCACGCGCGGCAGATGCTGGGCCTGGAGATGCTGAGCGCGCGCGGCATCCTCACCAAAATCAACTCGGTGATGATTCCTGGAGTGAACGACCAGCACCTGTTTGAGGTGAACAAAATGGTCAGGGAGCGGGGCGCGTTTCTGCACAACGTGATGCCTCTGATTTCGGACCCGGCGCACGGTACCCACTACGGACTCATCGGGCAGCGCGGCCCAACGGCAACGGAGATGATGGCTCTTCAGGATCGACTTGAAGGTGGCGCCAAGTTGATGCGCCACTGCCGGCAGTGCCGGGCAGATGCTGTCGGCCTGCTCGGTGAAGATCGTGGCCAGGAATTCACGCTGGACGGTATTCCCGACGATGTCGCCTACGATGCTGGCAAGCGTCAGGCCTATCGGCAGGTGGTCGCACACGAGCGCCGTGATCATGAGGCGGCGAGGAGCGAGGCCATCGGTATGGTCAAGGCAACAGACTCCGAAAAGTCGCTTCTGGTTGCGGTGGCCACTAAGGGAGGTGGACGGGTCAACGAACACTTCGGCCACGCGAAGGAATTCCAGGTTTATGAAGTCTCGCCTAGAGGGATCAGCTTGGTCGGGCATCGGAAGGTCGAGCGGTATTGCCTCGGAGGCGGGGGCGAAGACGCCATCCTCGAGGGCGTCATCGCAGCGCTCGAAGGCATACACATAGTGCTATGCGCCAAGATCGGAAATCGCCCGAAGGAACAACTCTCGCGAGTTGGACTGCGCGTAACCGACGCCTATGGCCATGACTACATCGAGACCGCAGTCAGCGCACTTTACGCGGCAGAGTTTGGGATCAGACCACTAGCGGCGACGGCCTGAGCCGTCTCGTCCGATAACCAGGAGTTAGAATGGCTTTAAAGATCATCGCATCCCAATGTACCCAATGCGGGGCCTGCGAGTTCGAATGTCCTTCGGAAGCGATCAAGTTCAAGGGCGACGCCTATGTGATCGATCCAAACAAGTGCACCGAATGCAAGGAGGCCTTCGATACGCAGCAATGCGTGTCGGTCTGTCCGGTACCGAAAACCTGCGTTCCCGCTTGATTCCTACCGAAACGGTCGGGTTCGCCGCACGACGACGCCTGCAACCCGCGACCACAACAAAAGCCTCGAGAAAGGAATGGACAGCATGTGGTCCAGACGCGAACAGGAGGTCGAAATCGGCAGACCGCCACGGTTCATGCAGGGTGAGCGGGTCCGTGCGATACGCCACATAAAAAACGACGGCACCTATCCCGGCAAGGAGATCGGCGAAAACCTCGTGCGGAAGGGCGACGAAGGCTACGTGCGCGACATTGGAACCTTTCTCCAGCAATTCTTCATCTATGCGGTCGAATGGATCGATCGTGGCACGGTCGTCGGCATGCGAGCGCGCGAACTCATTAGCCTCGACAAAGTCGAGGTTCCCTGCGGAGCTGAAGGCATTTCCAACGGGGGAACAGCCGGATGAAAGTAATGATTCGCAGGACCGCTACTGGCTTGTCGGCTTATGTCCCCAAGAAGGATCTCGAAGAGCCGATCACCGAGATTGAGAACGCTGACTTATGGGGCGGGACCGTGACGCTCAGGAACGGTTGGCGGCTCATGCTGCCCGACCTTCCGCGCGACACGCGTTTGCCGATCACCGTCGAGGCGATGAAGATTTCCGACGGGGCCTGATGCCGGTGGGTTCAGTGGCGGAGAGGAAACGCGTATGAACACGATGCTGAGCTGGGACCATCTCGTCGTCGTCCGGGGCAGTTTTGCCAAAAAACTGATTGACCTGCTGAACGGCGCTCTCAAGGCCGATCGAGTGATCCCCTATCTCGGTCCTGGTCTTCTGCAGCTTAACCCACCGGAATCCCCTGTACCTTGCACCCCTGAAGATGTCGCCGCGGCCCTCAACAAGCGGGCGCCTGCCCCTTCCAGGATTCGCACCAATATGTGGTCGGTCGCGCAGTTTATCGAGCAGCGCCGACATCGTCGGACTCTCCAAGCGTGGATGGCGGAGATATTCGCAGCCCCCGCCGAGCCGACCGTTCTTCACGCCTGGCTCGCAACCCTTCAACTGTCTGTCATCATCGACAGCTGGTACGATGGCGCCATGCGAGCAGCCCTTGCAGAGGCCGGCCAAACAGACGTTGTCGAGATACAAGGAACGACGCGCGCGACCGGAATCGGTAACATCTGGACGAGAACTTACGATTTGTCAGGAACAGAACTCGAGGCCGAACAAGTGGCTAGGACGGTGCTCTATGCGCCGCACGGCAGCGTCAGGCCGGCGGCAAACTTCCTCGTGGCTGATTCCGATTACGTCGAAGTCCTAACCGAAATTGATATCCAGACGCCGATCCCGGACGCGGTGAAGCAACGGCGCGTCAACCGGGGTTTTTTCTTCGTGGGCTGCCGCTTCAACGATCAGATGCTGCGCACATATGCCAGACAGCTGATGAAGCGCTCCACTGGCCCACATTTTGCGGTGATCGATTCGGCTACGCTGACCAGAAACGAACGTCGTTTCCTTGCCGAAGGCGCAATCACGGTCATCGACATGCCGATCCGCAACGCCGCGGCTCGCCTCGTCGGGGTCGATGCTAGCCAGGATTAATGGCCGGCGATTGCTGGTGAGTCGCTGCTTGCCTCCAAGGGCGAAAACTCAGTTGGGAATACATTCGTGAGCAGTAATGCTAGTGGCAGCACAACGTAGGCTCTGAATTCGTTGGGCCATGTGAAAGGGTCCGCTGCTGCGGGACGTGAGCACGTTGCGGCGGCATTACGCACATGATCTTGTGACCCCCGTGGCAAAAGAACTGAAGCGCCCGAGTCGCGACAACATATGCAGCGCTCAATGGCTTCGACAAAAATTCGGCACAGTTTCGACAGTTCGCATGCACCTCCAGGGTCAACGAGGTTGATTATGCCTGTTTATGTGGGTCGGCCACGCGAGCAGGAATTCCCACTACCTTTGCCCCGGCGGGAACATCTCGTGTGACCACGCAGCCAGCGCCTACCACTGCATTATCACCAATCGTGACGCCAGGCAGAATGATTGCTCCACCGCCGATCCAGACACGGCTGCCAATGTGAACAGGACGCCCGACCTGCAGGCCGGCCTGCCGCTGCTCGGCATCATGTGGATGATCGGCGGTATAAATCTGCACAGCAGGCCCAATTGCCGTTCCTTGCCCGATTTTGACCTCTACCACGTCAAGAATAACGCAGTTGAAGTTGATGTAGGCATTGGCTCCAATGCGGATATTGAATCCGTAGTCGCAAAAAAAGGGCGGACGGATGACCGTTCCGCGCCCAACCTCTCCCAGCCGCTCGGACAAAAGCTCATGCCAATGCCCCGTGGTCTGCCCCAGCGTATCATTGTACCGCTTGAGCCAAGCCCCGGTTGCCAACAGGTCAGCTTGGATCTCCGGATCCGCCGCATTGTAAAACTCGCCTGCGAGCATCTTTTCTTTTTGGCTACGCATCATAGTCTCCCGTCAGGTCGTGTCCCGTACAGTGATGCAGGAACGCACATCAAACTGCCTCGGCAACTTTGTAACTCGATCTTGCCGGGCGCGCGGTCGGTCACGAGCCGGGGCGACAGTTTCGTCTCGACCAACTTCCAAGAATTTGGATATCGGAGATCAACCGGTCGCAGGGGCCAATACCTGACGAAGTCGGCAACTGTCCAGCGGTCGAACTCACTTTCATGCCCATCTCAGATTGCGTGATATCGAGCGGTAAGCCATCAGCTAATGTATCGACCAGGTCCCGCCAGAGGATTACTCCTTTTTAGTTTGTCAGTCGCAGAGCCCCAGTACGACTGGTGGTAGAAAGCACACGGCCGGAATCTTGGCAGCGCTGTTCACACCCACTTCGTAAGCCTGGCCGATGGGCTCGGCGCCAGAGCACCAATGCTTGACCTGCTCCAGCTCTTGCTCGGCGGGTTGTTTCAGAGACGCTTGATCTCGATACCGCGTTTTCTCAGCACGTAGCCGATCTGGCGCGGGGTCAAACCGAGCAGGCGCGCCGCCTTTGCCTGCACCCAGCCACACTTTTCCATGGCAGCAATGACCGTATCGGCATCGGGCACCCTACCACGAGTCGTGGCAGGGCCTATCGGCGCTTGCCCGTCGCCGACGGGCGGGGCGGCACAGGCGGCGGAAGGCTCGATCGTAGTCGACTTCTCTGACGTCGGCTGTCCGTTCTTCCACAGCGCCGCGGCCAAGCACTGATCCGCGTAACAGGCAAAGTCAGTTCTGAGGATTGATGGACCCGTCGCCAGAACTGCCGTCCGTTGAACGCAGTTTTCGAGCTCTCGGATGTTACCTGGAAATTCGCAGTTCATTAGCACCTCAATCGCTTCGGGAGCGAAGGTCAGCGTGTGATCATTCTCAGTATTGAAATTCTTGAGAAACTGAGCGGCCAAGAGCGGAATATCACCTCGCCTTTCGCGCAATGCCGGCACGCGTAAAGTGACGACGTTGATGCGATAATAGAGGTCTTGCCGGAACTCCTTGCGTTGAACTGCCGTTTCCAAGTCCCTGTTCGTTGCGGCAATCACGCGAACATCAACTTTAATGGTGTGGTTGCTGCCGACGCGCTCAAACTCCTGCTCCTGCAGGACACGCAGCAGCTTAGCCTGGAACGAACCTGATATTTCGCCAATCTCGTCCAGAAACAATGTGCCTTTGTCGGCAGCCTCAAAGCGCCCCTTGCGCAAACTGCTCGCGTCGGTGAAGGCACCCTTCTCATGACCGAACAAGTCAGATTCCAGAAGCGTCTCGGTGAGCGCCGCGCAATTGACCTTGATGAAGGGCTGCTTGGCGCGAGGCGAGAGCTCGTGAATGGCTTTGGCAACCAGCTCCTTGCCGGTTCCGGATTCACCTCGCAACAGGACCGTAGTCTTCGCCTTGGCCACCTTGACAAGGTGCTCACGCAGCTTGCGCAGCGCCTGACTATCGCCAAGCATCTCCTTGCTGATCTTTTTACGTTCCATTTGGCAGCCCATCCCACTCCGCCACCCGCCGGTAGAACTGCACTGGACGGTGAGCTGTGTTGTATTTCGCCATCATCATTCTCGATCTCACCTTTGTTGCTTCGAAATTTCCGGCGCGCGGACCCCCTCGGCAAATGGCAATGGCGCCTGAGCATCGTTGTCTTTCACCAGGACGAGCGTCTTCTCCTCCGTGCGGGCGCCCGCAATATGCGCGCTTGTTTGCGCAGGCCTTTACTCGACCGGTCGCCGTTCTGTCCGGCTTCTGCCGCACCGCAGCCTGCAAACCCATCCTTGACAAGAAAGGAGGGGAGTCAATCGAGCTCTCCTTGCATTCGTGCAAGGAAAATTGTCAGTTTGATAGAATTCTATCAAAACGGCAGAAACGCCCCGCCCCCAATTTGGCTGTACCTGCGGCGTTCAGCTTACGTGACGACATGTGCGGACTTGTCCCAATTGCCGTCCGAGTTGTGCGGGAAACAGTAGCCGCTGCGCTGTTCGCTTCAACCGCGTGATGCCGCTGACAGTAGAGGCGGCGGCTCGTCGAGCGAGGCTTCATTGTTCGGCTACTAAAGCGGCTGTGCTTTGGTGGGAGTTGGTTTCGCCCAAGTTCTGGGCCTGGGGGCGTCTAGCCCGTTTCGCCGCACAGGCTCCTCCCACATCGTCGAGGCCGAGAAGGAGGGACCCCACAGCCCTCCCTGTATCACAATGCCCCGCCCCTCAAGCAGCTAGATACGACAGGTGACCTCAAATGAGGCGTCTTGCATGGCTTCTACACCTGCCTGAATGCCAGAACTGCGTTCGTACCGCCCATGGCGAAGGCGTTGCTCATGGCGACGCGCACCTTGCGCTCCCGCGGCACATTGGGTGTGATGTCGAGGTCGCAAGCGGGATCTGGCTCGCGATAGTTGGCGGTCGGCGGCACGACGTCCTCTTGGATTGCCATCACGCAGGCGATCATTTCAAGCGCGCTCGCTGCGCCGAGGCAATGCGCGTGCGTGGACTTGGTGGAAGAGATGGACATCGAATAAGCGTGGTTTCCAAACACACGCTTGATCGCCGCCGTTTCAGTCTGATCATTGCTCTTGGTACCGGTGCCGTGCGCGTTGAGATAGTCGACGTCCTCGGCATTCAGCCCGGCATCGGCAAGGCAGGCGCGCATCGCCGACGCTGGCCCCTCGACAGATGGCGCGGCAATGTGGAAGGCATCGGCGGAAAGGCCGACGCCGGCGATCTCGGCAAGAATTGTGGCACCACGCCTCGTGGCATGCTCGTAGCTTTCCAGCACGGCCATGCCCGCACCCTCGCCCAGCACCAGGCCCTTCCTATCGGCGGAGAAGGGCCGGCAGGTATCGGGTGAAAGCACGCGCATTGCTTCCCATGCTTTCAGCACGCCCCATGCGAAGGGTGCGTCGCTGCCCCCGGAAACCATTACGTCGGCCCGGCCCAGCTTGATCTGGTCCACCGCCGAGGCGATCGCATGGTTGGCCGAGGCACATGCGGAGGTCACCCCGAAGACCGGCCCGCGCAAGCCGAGGCTCAAGCTAAGATGGACGGAAGCGGCGCTGGGCATCACCTTTACTCCAGTGAAGAGTTCAGCACGGATTGCGCTACCCAAAAGCAGTGAGCGGTAAGTTTGTTCTGTTGCGTACGAACCGGTAAATCCGACGCCCACTGTCGCGCCGAAGCGATGGGCATTCCCCTCGTCGCAGGAAAGTCCGGCCTGCCGCATGGCTTCGCGCGCTGCAAGCACGGCGAGCAAGCTGAAGCGGGCCATGGAGACGAGCTGCTTGCGATCGATGTCGTGCTGGGGCAGCGCCTTGATCTCAGCGCCGGTCATGCCCTCCAGGTCATGAAGCTCGGAATTGGCGATCGGGCCGATGGCGGAGCGGCCTTCGCGCATCTCTTTCCACATAGAGGCGGCGTCGGTGCCCAGTCCGCACAGGCCGCCCACTCCGGTGATAACGACGCGCCTGTCCATTCAAGCCTCCTTCGCAAGCAAGCCGCGGACGGCTTCCACGACGTCGCCGACATTCTTGAGATTGGACCAGGCATCGGCCGTGTTCATGTCGATCTTGATGCCGTAGGCCTGCTCCACATCCCAGAGGACGTCCGCCAAACCCAGCGAATCGAACCCGAGCGCGTCCAGTTCCGTGGCGATTGTTATCTCGCCGACGAATGACGCAGGCATTCCCTCACCGCTCTCCGACTCGGCGCGTTTCTTGATCAGGGCAATGACGTCCGTTGCGAATTGATCGGCCATTCTGTTTCCTGTCTTTCTTTCCCGCGTTTCGACCTGGACGCGGCTCAGTTCCTGAGGCGCGCCGCGTCGCGAAAGCCATCACGCTTGGGCAACTGACAAAACCCAATGCTCATAAAGCCGGATCAGGTCCGGCCGGTGTGTGGCGTAGGTGCAGTATGACGATGTGAGCCGCTACACGTGCGCGTCTCCCGGTCTGTCCATAGGCTCGGAAGAAGTCGGACAGTTTGACATGGCCGGTCAGTTGCAACTCCCTTTCCCAGCACTCCACTGCCCGGTAGAGCGCATGAAAAATCTCCTTTCGGGCGGTTTCTTAAGACGCTCGCCACGCCATGAGGCAGTGGGGGCATCGGTGTCCATCAGGTGCTTCTGCCCATGCAGGATTCCAGAACATTGATGAAATCGTTTGTTTCGATGAAAGGCATCCACACTTTGGATGGTTGACCACGCTTTTCAAAGATCGTGAACTACATCTCCTCGTTGTGCTCGACGCACTCCGGACAAGTAACCTCATGGGCGCGGCATGCAGGATTAACCGAGCCCAGCCGGTCATGAGTGCGGCCGGCGCTCGGCTGCTCGATTTATTTGCGCGATAAGCTCGCGACCATGTCCGCGGAGGTATTCAAACTTAACGCTGCGTCCGGGAGCTCTTGCCCTCCAGTTTGCGACGCTCCCCCGCCCATCCAGTGATCGTTTATTTCGTCGGATAGTTTGACCCGGCTCTACCGAATCGCCGCTTCAGGATCATTCTTTCCGATTTCGTCACGCTCGTATTTCTGCCGCGTCCTACACCGATTGGGCGCGAACAAAACTGAGCGCCTTGGAACCCGAACCCGTGCGTCGTGACCGGGAGCATCCGGGGCGAACTCATCCGCTCGGGGGCATCGCATCACCGGACGGCGACAGGCACGGTCGACCGGCATCTCGGCATCGGCTGGGAATTCGTCCATGGTCTGCATTGGCGACGACGCTTCCTGAGGCCACGTAGCCCTTATGCCAAGCTGGGCGCCCGGGTCGAGCGCGTAATGACGACAATTGCTTCGCTGCAGGTCAAACGCTTTCCGGGCCACCTGCAAAGTCTTCACCCGGCCGTACAGCGCCCAAGACCACTGATGTGATCGACAAGAGCCTTTTTGATAAATCTGCGCTATTCTCCTGTCGCGCACGGACGACCGCGTGGCGAAGAGCAGGGTCCGAGATGAGAGCCCTGCCGCGCAGCTTCTATCGTCGCGCCTCGTTTGCGGCATCCGTGCCTACCCTCTTCGGACCTCGTGGGTTCCAACCGGCGACGAGGCGTGCATAGGCGCCCTCGGCCTGCTCCACCCAGCGGCGCTCTTCTTCCCGGTGGCTCTTTATGTTGTAGGCGTGCGCTCCCTTTTGGCCGCGCACAGCCTTGCTCCCGGCCTTGAGTTCCACATCGCGCAAGCTTCTTGGCATGCAGGGAGGGTCGAGCCCACGCGTAACTCTCGCCCTTCTCAACAGATGACAGATCACGACAGAGAGTTTGCGTGCGGTTGCCACGGCCGCGACATGCTGTCCGCGCCGGGCTCGCACGCCGCAGGGAGAAGGCTCGCAACGGTCCGGGAGCACGAGCGGCCGCCCAGGCCGCCTCGACGAGCATGCCGCGCGCATGACCACGGCCCTGCTTGGTGATCCGCCCATGGTAGGCCGGACCTGGCCGGACTGCTGGACGCTTGGGTTCAACCCGAGATAGGTCACGAGCTTCTGCGGATCGTCGAAGCGCGACACGTCGCCGATCGCCGCCCTTCATCGCCAGCGCGACGGTGATGTCGACGCCGGGAATGGTCATCAGCCGCTTCACGCCTTCATCCTCGAGAGCCGAGCGGACAAGATCGCGTTCGATGACCTGGAGGTCTTCGCCCAATCGGTCGAACTCGCGCAGATGCCCATCGATCGCGAGGCGCTCGTCCTGCGGTACGACCTGCTCGATTAACCAGGTCCGACCCTTGGCGCCGCACAGGTCAGCATGCGGGCAGGACGGATCAGGTGGCTATGAAGGATCGACTGGATGACGCTCTTCAATCGAGATCTCTGTCGGACAATCTGATTGCGCCGTGTCACCTGTCGACGCAGAGCCTGCGTCGGCTCGTCCGCAATCCAGACTTCTGGCAAGAAGCCGCTGGCATAGAGCTGCGCAAGAACGTCGGCGTCGATCGTCGTTTTGATCTTGGCATAGGCAACGATAAACACCTGTTTCGGCTTGGCGATCCCCACCTTCTTCACATGCGGCGCAACCACAGCTGCAGCGGACGTCGCGTTGCCGGTGGCCTCGATCACCCCGACATCGTTCGGCGACAGCTTCGCGGCGAACGCCGCCAGCAGATCGCGCCGCATGTCGACGCGGCCGAGTCGCCTGAGCCTGCCCTCCTCCCATGCCACTGCTTCGGCGAAGGCGCGGTGAATATCCAGTCCGATGATAAGCATGCCCGTTCCTCCTTCTTGGCTCGGTCAAAGACGGGAGCTGGCGGGCAACACGACATCTACTGATCCGCGCTCGCAGCGCATCCGGGAAAGTCGCGAGGGGCGGCCATGTAACGAGCTCGGGCTCTCAGCCCACGGTCTATTGACGGCCTGCCTGCACCTTTGTGCTCCCGGTGCCCCACGTCCCGGATGGGCTCACCATAAGGGCGTTCCAAAACAAGAACAGCAGGACGAGAAGGCACCACAGATCACATACCGGATAGCGGCAAGGCCAAGCGCTTCGTTCAGATAGGCTTGCGCCAATGGGCTTAGGCCGAGCCTACAACAGCTCTCAAAAACGCTGCCGGACTGCTGCATTGGCTCGCCGATACAATTGGCACAGGCCTCACGGCAGCTTAGGATCAAACCGCCCATCAGTCGCCTCGGACTGGAAAGGTGCACCCTATTAGGTTCCACGCCTAGCTAGGTCGGGGCCGCCGAAGACGCTGGTTGATAGACCGGCGCCATCGGCCCGGCGTTTCAAACTGCCAATCTCTGACCTGCACAGTACGAACGATTGCTCGCTTCGGCAGATCACGCGGCTCATATGTCGGACCTTAACGTCATCCATCATAAACTTTTTGCGACAAAAGATTGCAAGAATGCTAAATTGTTAAAGTCGTTTGTTTCGGTTAAAGGCATCCATCCCATGGATGGCTGATGACATGCGTTTCAAAGGACTTGATCTAAATCTCCTCGTTGTGCTCGACGCACTCCTGACGGAGCGTAATCTCTCGGCGGCGGCACGCAGGATTAACCTGAGTCAGCCCGCCATGAGTGCGGCCGTCGCCCGACTGCGCGATTATTTCCGCGATGAACTGTTTACGATAAGAGGTCGCGAAAGATTTCTAACCCCGCGTGCGGCAGCATTTGCCCCCGCAGTTCGCGACGCTCTCCAGCACATCCAGTGCTCGATTATTTCTTCGGATCCGTTTGACCCAGCTCGAGCCGATCGCCTCTTCAGGATCATTCTTTCCGATTTCGTCACGCTCGTGTTTTTCGAAAAGCTTGTGGAGCGTATTTCACGGGAAGCCCCCGCCGTCAGCTTCGAACTGCTGCCTGTCGACGATAGCCCCGATGAGCTTCTCCGGCGCGGTGACGTCGATTTTCTAATTCTACCGGATATGTTCACGTCGAGTGTGCATTCAAGCGTTGCGCTGTTTGACGAGAAGCTCGTGTGCGTAGGCTGTCCCACAAACAAGCAGCTGCCACAGCAGCTTACATTCGAGAGATACATGTCGATGAGGCACGTCGCGGTCAGGTTCGGGCGTACGATGAAGCCGTCTATCGAGGAATGGTTTTTGCTTGAGCATGGCCTTAAGAGACGTGTCGAGGTCGCCGTGCAGGGCTTCAGCATGATTCCACCTATGGTGTCCGGCACAGCTCGTATAGCGACCATGCCCTTACGGCTGGTCAGGCATTTCGAAAAAACGTTCCCCCTGCGGGTTATCGAACTTCCGCTGCCATTTCCCACATTCACCGAGACCCTCCAATGGCCGGCCCTCCACAATAGCGATCCGGCAAGCATCTGGATGCGGGAGATAATGATACAGGAGGCATCTCGGATGGCTGCCCCGCTGTGAACCCACGGAAAATTCAGGCGCACCTATAGTCACTACTCCTGTCACCATCTACTTTGACGACAATAGCCCTCGCCGGATAAAGTCGATGCTGGCGGCAAGTGCGCCTGCGAGATCGTCCAGAGAATGGACTTCCTCGACCAGCTCGAATGAGAAAGGTCCCGCGTAGCCGCCATCCAGCAGCGCCTGAATCTGGCTGCCATTGTCGGAACCTGCAAGAAAGCGATCGGGGTAAATCCAGAAGGTCGGGTCGTTTACGCTTGAAATGTGCACCAGGCCGGTAAGCTCGCAGAACAGGCATGTCTCCCCGGCCAGGGTGTGGTGGAACGTGTCGTGCACGAGGCGAAAGACGGACTGGCCATCAACCGCGGCAACGGCCTCGGCCGCTTCCTTCTTTGATCGAAGCGAGCAGGTTCGGAAACCCAGCGGCTCGATGAGACCGATCAGACCCCGCGACTGGAGGATTGGCTTGATCTCGTTTAGAGCGAAACGAAGATTGTCCTGGCGCTCGCTATTGGTGGGCCACGAGCTGCGGTTGGCCGGCACCAACACGAGCGTCTCCGCCCCGCACGCCGTCGCATAATCGGCGAGGTTGCTTGCCTCGGCCTGACGCGTTGGAGTCCAGTCGTTGAACCGCTGCAAGGCGTTGACAGAGATGATCGTGACGCCCGCTTCGGTAGCGGCCAACCGAACGTCCGCAGCCGGAATGCCGCGTGCGACAGGATTGCTGAAATGAGGGTAACGGATTTGGACGTCGGTCAGGCCTTGGTCACGGGCAAGCGCGAAAAGCGCACTGACGTCAAGGCGGGGCGCCGCCATGTGATCGAGTGCAAAGCGGGGCGATACCTGGCGCATTGCTTGACTTTCCTTCCATGAAGCGCGGCTGCCATTTCGGCATCCGGCTTCTTTCAAGACGGAACCACGCCGGTTCACAGATCGGACAGAGACGGCCGAGTCAATCGAGCTTTCCTTTCATCGGTGAAAGGAAAATGGGCGCTCATGATAGAAATCCATCAAGGTCAAATATTTTCCGGAAGATAAATGTCGAACGGCAGAAATGTCTGCCCCGGGCTCTCCGCGACGCCGGCTTTGATGGCCCGCTCCATTGCCATTATCAGCTCCTGGCAAAGTCGGCGCATTGGCGTGCCGACCGCCATCGTCAAGATGTCATC
>NZ_RZRR01000200.1:0-7255 GCF_003998555.1 Mesorhizobium sp. M7A.F.Ca.CA.002.09.1.1
CTCCTCGTCGGTATGGAAGATCTGCGGGTCGTATTTGCGGGCGAAGGCCTTGATCGCCTCGGGCTCGAATGTGTGCGAGCCGAGCGTCACCGTGGTGCCGATACGAAAGAACTCGTCCAGTGTCATGCTTGGCTCCCCGCGGCATCGCGCGTGAGGAACATGGCGGAGTTCTCGAGCTCGAAGACGCTTTCGCCGCGCTGGTTGAACAGTTCGCTGCGCATTGTAACGAAGCCGAGTTGCGGCTTCGATTTGGACAGGCGCTTGGCAACGACCACCAGGGTGCCGGTCAGTTGATCGCCGGCCAGGACCGGCTTCTTCCATTTGACCTGATCGACGCCGGGCGCGCCCTGGCAGGTCGAGTCCAACAGGAAGGCATCGCACAGCATGCGCATGAACATGGCGCAGGTGTGCCAGCCCGACGCCGCCAGCCCACCGAGGATGCTGGCCTTGCCGGCTTCCTCGTCGAGATGCATCGGCTGCGGGTCGAATTCTCCGGCGAATTCGACGATCTCGGCGGCACTCACGAGCTTCGAGCCGAGGTCGATCGATGCACCCTCGATGAAGTCCTCATAGGCCCATGTTTTTATCTCTGCGGTCATGGTCTGGAATCCGGCTTGTCGACCCACGATCCTCAGGATCGGGGTTTCCGGATGCAGGCCGGCGTTCATTTGGTCAAGCGATTTCTACTGCGCCAGCCTGTGGCAGCCGATCGACAGGCCCACTCAGAGCCAGCCGCGGCGGCGGAAATACCAGAAGGGCAGGATCGCCGACAGCACCATCATGGCGATGGCGAAGGGATAGCCAAGTTCCCATTTCAACTCGGGGATGACGTCGAAATTCATGCCGTAGATCGAGGCGACCAAAGTCGGCGGCAGGAAGATGACGGCGGCGACCGAAAAGATCTTGATGATGGCGTTCTGCTCGATCGAGATCATGCCGAGCGTCGCGTCGAGCAGGAAGGAGATCTTCTGCGACAGGAAGGTGGCGTGGTCGGCGAGTGACAGCACGTCGCGAGACAGCGTCTTGATGCGCGCCTTGGTGTCCTTGCTCATCTTGGTGCGGGTCGAGGCATGGGCGAAAAAGCCCGCCAGGCGCTGCAGCGAGATCAGGCTGTCGCGGATCGAAGACGCGATGTCCTCCTTGCGGCCGATGGCTTTCAACAATTCCTGGAAGTCGCGATTGCGCTTGGAAACCTTGGTCGATCGCGCCTCGAAGATATCGCGCGAGATCGCCTCGATGTCACGGCCGGCACGCTCCAGAATGTCGGCGAGACGGTCGACGATCGCCTCCAGCAAGCCGATCAGGATGGTGTCGCCGCTGGTGCAGCCGGTCGCCACCTTCTCGGCGCGCTGCGGAAAGGTCTTGAAGGCCTTCGGCTCATGGTAGCGCACAGTGATCAACCTTGTGCCGGCGAGCACGAAGGTGACCGGCGACATCAAGGGATCGTCGACCTCGGTCTGCGCGGGCAGGGTTGCGGTCATGAAGTAGGCGCCGTCCTCGACATAGAGGCGGCTCGAAATCTCGATCTCCTCCATCTCCTCGCGCGTCGGAATGGCAACGCCGAGCCAGCTCTCGATCGTCGCTTCCTCTTCCTTTGTCGGGTTGAACAGGTCCGCCCAGACGATGGTCTCGCTGTTTGCCAGGAGATCGTCGACGACGCGCAGGCGATCATTGTCCACGACGAAGGCCTTGATCATCGCCTGATTCCCTTGCTGGGGCCAAAGGGTGCGTTCGGATTGACGCGTCGTGTTGGATTGCACGGTTCCTGGCGCCAGCGCCGACCGTGCGTCTGCCGCTTAGACCTGTGACGTGACAAAATCAAGACAAGCCCGAATCGGGCCGGGGGACGGCCCTCGCGGCTCGGAAGCCGCGTCAGCGGATCGATCTAAAGACTGGCTAGAGTGACCTCCAAGTCCTCGTATGCGCCGACGAGGGCATCCGCGCCATGTCGCAACAGAGCATCGCCATGAGTGCCGGTGCAATGACTGCCAGCGGTAAATCCGATCACGCGCATACCTGCTGCCTTGCCCGCCAGGACGCCATTCACGCTGTCCTCGACCACGATGCACTCCTTTGCATGAACACCGATCGTGTCCGCCGCATGCAAGAACAGGTCTGGTTCCGGCTTTCCATTGACGACCATGTCCGATGAAAAAATATTAGGATCGAAAAGGTCGACAAGGCCCGTGTGTTCGAGTTTCCAACGCAATCGGGCCAGCGGCGTGCTTGACGCCACACATCTCCATGCGGCGAGCCGGCCAATCACATTCCCTGCATCGGGTAAGGCCGCCAGATTCTTACGCAAGCGTTCGTTGGTGTGGTCGGCAAGCTGTTCAAAAAAGAGCGGAGAGAGCGGCTTGGCTCGCTCTTGGCCGATCGCTTCGAGCTTCGCCTGCCACATAGCGGGAGACAATCCCATGAAGGCTTGCGTATAGGCGCTTGGTTCGAACGTGATGCCGGCCGCCGCCAGATATTCAAGCTCGGTTGCCTGGTATATCTCCTCGCTGTTCACGAGGACGCCGTCACAATCAAATATTATCAGCTTTATAGGCGACACTTTGGGCCTGATATCTGGTGGTCGGCTCAGCCGGCCCGCGGACAGTCTCGAAGGACTTCCATCAAATCACGTGTTGAACTTGAACAGCAGGATGTCGCCGTCCTGGACGACATATTCCTTGCCTTCGTCGCGGGCCTTGCCGGCTTCCTTGGCCGCCACTTCGCCGCCCAGTGTGACGAAGTCATTGTAGGCGATGGTCTGGGCGCGGATGAAGCCGCGCTCGAAATCGGTGTGGATGACGCCGGCGGCCTGGGGGGCCTTGTCGCCCTTATGGATGGTCCAGGCGCGCGTCTCCTTCGGCCCGACGGTGAAGTAGGTGATGAGGTGCAACAGATCGTAGCCGGCGCGGATGACCTTGTTGAGGCCGGGCTCGTCGAGGCCGAGCGAGGACAGGAATTCCATCTCTTCCTCATCGGAGAGCTGTGCGACCTCGGCTTCGATGGCGGCCGAGATCACCACGGTGCCGGCGCCCTGGGCGGTCGCCATCTTTTCCACGGCCCTGGTGTGCTCGTTGCCGGTGGCTGCGTCGGCCTCGGCGACGTTGCAGACATAGAGCACGGGATGCGAGGTCAGAAGGTTCAGGCCCTGCAGGATGCGCAAATCTTCGGCCGAAATATCCTTGAGCAGGATGCGGGTCGGCTTGCCGGCCTGCAGCAGTTCTAGCGCTGCCTCCATCATCGGCAGCACTGACGTCGCTTCCTTGTCCTTGCTGCCGGCGCGCTTGCGGAATTGCACGATGCGGCGCTCGAGGCTGTCGAGGTCGGCGAGCATCAGCTCGGTTTCGACCGTCTCGGCATCGGCCACCGGGTCGATGCGGCCCTCGACATGGGTAATGTCGTCATCCTCGAAGCAGCGCAGCACATGCACGATGGCGTCGACCTCGCGGATGTTGGCGAGGAACTGGTTGCCCAGCCCTTCGCCCTTCGAGGCGCCGCGCACCAGACCGGCAATGTCGACGAAGGAGATGCGGGTCGGGATGATCTCCTTTGACTTGCCAATCGCCGCGATCTTCTGCAGGCGCGGATCGGGCACCGCGACCTCGCCGGTATTCGGTTCGATGGTGCAGAACGGATAGTTGGCGGCCTGCGCCGCAGCCGTTCTGGTCAACGCGTTGAAAAGCGTCGACTTGCCGACGTTGGGCAAGCCAACGATGCCGCATTTGAAACCCATTTTGTCCGGTCCTATCGGGAAATAGAAATTTGATCAGGGCTATGGGCGATAGGGGTGATCAACGTCAAGCCCTTCGGTTCCCTTGATGCTCAGTCCTTGCCGCCGAACAGCTTCTTCAGCATGGCGGCCATCGGACCGCTTTCCGGCAGCTTGGCCAGGGGCTGTTGGGGCCGTGCTTGGCGGACGTGACTTTGCTGCTTCTGCGCCGGCTGCTTAGGTGCCGATTTTTCGGGCTCCGGCCCGGCCTTGCCCTGGACGGCGAGACTGGCTTTGTTCATGAAGCCGGATTCGTCGCCTTTGGCGATCATGGCGGCGTTGTCGGCGATCGCGTCGAGCAGCGGGTCAAGCCATTCGCGGTCGGCCTTGTCGAAATCGCCGAGCACATGGTGCTGGACCATTTCCTTGACGCCTGGATGGCCGACGCCGATGCGTACGCGGCGATAGGTGTTGCCGACATGGCCATCGATCGAACGGATGCCGTTATGGCCGCCGGCGCCGCCGCCGGTCTTTATGCGCAGCTTGCCTTCGGCAAGATCGATCTCGTCATAGAAGACGGTGAGCGCGGAAAGCTCGAGCTTGTAGAAGCGCAGCGCTTCGCCGACCGACTGGCCGGACAGGTTCATGAAGGTCTGCGGCTTGATCAGGACGACTTTTTCGCCGCCGAGCGAGCCCTCGGCGATCAGGCCCTGAAATTTCTTCGACCAGGGCGAAAAGGAATGGCGGCGGGCGATTGCGTCCGCCGCCATGAAACCGACATTGTGCCGATTGCCGGCGTATTTCGCGCCCGGATTGCCGAGACCTGCAAACAGCAGCATCGCCTGCTCCGGGCGTGAAAGAGTTACTTCTCTTCGGCGGCAGGAGCCGCTTCAGGTGCAGCCGCTTCAGCCGTCTCTTCCGTCTCCGGCTTCATCGCCGACGAACCGGCAATGGTCGCGATGGTGAAGTCGCGGTCGGAGATCACAGGCTTGACCCCAGCCGGCAGCTTGACCGCCGAGATGTGGATCGAATCGCCAATGTTGGCGCCGGTGAGATCGACGGTGATGAATTCCGGGATCGCATTGGCCGGGCAGTGGAACTCGACTTCGTGACGCACGATGTTGAGTACGCCGCCGCGCTTGATGCCGGGCGACTTGTCCTCGTTGATGAAGTGGACAGGCACGTCGACATTGACTTCGGTGTCCTTGCCGATGCGCAGGAAGTCGACATGGACAGGGAAATCCTTGACCGGGTCGAGCTGGAAGTCCTTCGGCAGGACCTGGATCTTCTTGCCGTCGACATCGATCGTGGCGATCGTGGTCAGGAACCCGCCGCCATGGATCTTGTAGTAGATGTCCTTGTAGGTGAGCGCGATAGCCAGGGGAGGCTGCTTGTCACCATAAATTACTGCAGGCACTTTACCGTTGCGGCGAACTGCACGGGCGGACCCCTTACCGACCTGTTCGCGTGCTTCGGCCTTGAGCTCGTAAGTGTCGTGGCTCATGGCATTTCCTTTCGGTTTGTTCTGGAGCGCTCACGGTGGGCAGAGTGCCTGGACCGTAAACGTCGAAAGCCGACATACCCATGCATGATCTGGTCCGAAAACCGGAATCCACTTTTCGGGATCATGCGGGAAGGCGGCCTTCCGCCGCGTTGCCTCCAAGGGTGTCTACGCGGGTGGCGGCTCTATAGCGGAAGGCGGCCGGAGGTGCAAGCCAAAGGCACGACCGGCCTGGTGCAGCCCAGACGGCCGCTATCCGCGCTTTTCGATGACGGCATAGAGCACGTTGCGGTTCTCGCCGAAGAATACCTGCGCCTCGACGGTGTTGCGGTCGACGCTGGCATTGACGATGTTCCACATATCGACCTCCGATCGCAGCAGCAACACCCAGTCCATGAACGTCTCCCGATACCCCGCGTCGGGGGTGCCCTCGGCGTAGTTGGCGAACAGGAATGTTCCGTTCGGCTTCAACATCTGCAGGCAGGTCTTCGTGAGTTTCACCGCGACGTTGTGGGCGAGGTAGTCGTAAAGGCCGGAGGCGTAGATGAAGTCGAATTTGCCGAGCTTGTGGCCCCGCGTGAGCACGGTTCGCACCGAGCCGTCGATGGCTTCGACGGCGGTGCCCTGGAAGTCGCGCGAGATCAGCCCAACGCTCTGGGGATCCTGGTCGAGCGCAACCCAGCGCTTGAGACGGCCCTCCGTCAGGGCGACCGAACGATTGGCTTCCCGCAAATGGCCGGCCGCGATCGCCAGAACCTCGGTTTCCGGTCCGTTCTTGGCCGCGATCTCGTCGACATATCGGGTCAGGAGGTCGCGTCGTTCCCGGGCCGCGACGCATGACGGTACGTTCTGGGTATGGCTATAGAGTGCTTTGCCGACCTCCGAGGCGTTCGCCACGCTCTCTGCCACGTGCGGATCACAATAGATGTAGTCGAGCAACTGCGCGTCGCCGGAATAGCCCCTGGGTTTGGTGAAGGACCAGTGCGTCAGTGGATCCTCGAGAAAATACTTCAGGATCGGATGGTTCTGCGCGACCGGTATCAACGCATGCCAGACGTCGGGATGAACCTTGGAATGCAGGCCATTGAGGAAGGACAGCAAGCGGCCGACGATCTCGGCCGGGTTCTTGTCCTGTTCGACCTGCTGCTGTGTCGCGTGGAGAATGAGGGCAAGCTCCGCGCGCGCGGTTTCGAACGCTTCGCCATGATGCTCGATCTTTCCCCGAGGCAGCGTGCCGGCGAGCATCTCGGCAGTAATCAAGCTTTTGCCATCAAGAACGGTCTGCACGCCATCACTCCATAGTTAACAGTCGGTTAACTTATTGCGTAGAATGCTCCCTTTGCCAATGTCGGGCCGACGGCATTTTAGGTTTATGATTAATTTCCCGCCAACCATGTTCGTTGGTTAATCAGTTTCCGAGCCGGATTCCGGGTTCGAGTTAACGGAAACTTGTCTTGCGCGATTGCATTTGTTTGCCCGGCGTTCGCAATCGCCGTCGCGTCCCAAGGAGCCGGCCCGCGTGGGGGCAGAAGCTGGAAATGAGTTCGGAAAACAAAATCCCTTTCAAAAGGGGTCGATTGTGATGAACGAACACGTGTCATCCGCATTGGCCGATACGGTTGACGCTGAGCCGTACGAGCCGCGCTACGAACTGGGGGCCGACGAACTTCGCGCCCTCTACCGCACCGAAGCCCGGGCGACGCGAAGAGGGGAGGCCAGGCCAGGGCTTTGGATCGCAGTTGCGATCTATCTCTTGTTTTCGGCAACGGATCTGCTGCTGATCCCGGATGTGGCCGCCTATACGATCACGGCGCGCTTCGCGGTCGGCTTGAGCGCGCTTTTGATCCTGGAAGCGCAGCTTCGCCACGGCGTCGGGACGGAATGGCTCGACGTGACCTGCGCCGGGGCCATCATCTTTGGCTATGTTGGTTGGCTGTGTCCGGCGATTATGGGCGCGGACAAGGAAAGCGTCTCTTACTATATGGTCTTTGGGACCATATTCATGATGAGCGCCAATCTTTTCTTTACATTCAATTTCAAGCTGTCTATCG
>NZ_RZRR01000201.1:0-7248 GCF_003998555.1 Mesorhizobium sp. M7A.F.Ca.CA.002.09.1.1
GACTACGACTATCTCGATCCCAACGAGGTCAACCGCCGTTTCATCATCCTGACGCCGTCGCAGATCGACCTGCCGGTGGTGCACACCGCCTTCTCCAACACCTCGCAGCTGATGTTCGAGTTCATGTCCAAGAACCAGCGCGCCATCGATGCGCTGACGATCAAGGATGTCATCTACGGCGAGATCGAGGATTCCGTTCCCAAGGTCAACGATATCGAGGACCTGCTGTCGATCAGCCAGGTCGAGTTCAAGGTGCTGTCGGCTGAGGATGTGCTGGGCAAGGCCGCCGAGCTCGGCAAGCTCGTCGACCGGTTGAAGCAGGAGCCCGACGCCTGGCGCGACAGCGCCATGCTGAACCGCATGGTCGAGCTCGCCAAGATCTGCGGCGACATCCGCGAGAACGCGCTGGTGCCCGACCAGGTGATCTTCCGCCACAACGCCTACTGGACCAGCCATTTCGGTGGCCTTTACGTCTTCGTCGACCCGGATGTGACGACAGTGATCAGCGATCCTGCGGCGCCAGGCTTCCGCCGTTCGCGGCCGTGGCAGGTCAGCTATCTCTCCATTAACGACGCCGACAAGGTGTTCAAGTTCCTCGCCACCACCGGCCGCATCGAGTTGCCGCGCGCCTCCTGGGTCGAGGCCTCGGGCTACCTCGAGCACCGCGCCGAGATGGTGGTGCGCGCGCTGATCCGCGATGCCGAGCCGAACCGCAACTTGACCAATGTCGACAAGGTCTGGCTGCAGACCTGGTTCCAGAGCCATGCCGACCTGATCACCAGGGACGGCAATTTCCCTTTCCTCAACGCCGCCAAGCGCGAGATCGCCCAGCTCGGCCACCTGAAGATCGAGGATGTCTTCCCGCAGCAGCGCTTCCTGGTGATCCGCGCCAAGCCTGACCATCCTGACGCCTGGCTGACCAACCGGCTGATCTCGGATTTCGTGCCGTCGGACTTCGTCTCGCGCTACATCTTCAACAAGGACGGCTTCTACAAGGACTATGGCGGCTTCAGCGACGCCTGGCGATCGCATGTTGTGGACGTTCTCAAAACCACATATTTGAAGGACAAGGTGGCGTTTCGCACGCGCCTCTACGGCCTGACTGACTAGAACGAAATGAACCGTTATTTCGTTCTAACTTCTTGTTTTGGCGCATAATGTTATCCAAAAAGTCTGCAACTTTTTGGCATCATGCTTGAGGGGGTGACACAGCCATGCTCGATCCGATCGTGAACTTCTTCACCCGCATTTTCCAGTGGATCGGCCGCGGTATCGGGCTTTTGATCGGCGTCATCCTGTGGCCGTTCCTGTGGGCCGGACGCTGGTACACGCAACGCGGCTGGATCCTCAAGGCGGCGGTCGGCCTTGCTCTGCTGGTGCTGATCGGCCTCTATGCCAATTTCTTCTACGCCACCCAGTGGTGGAACAATTTCAACCCGAACTATCCAGACACCTACACGTTCGAGAAGCGCAATGTCTCCGCTGGCGAACAGGTCTCCGCCGGCGCCGGCACCGACACGGCCAAGACCTGCGGCAACTCCGGCATTGCCCAGATCGCCGCCGACCTGACCGACTTCAACGTCAACCAGAATGCCTGGATCTCGTCGATGATCCTCTACAAGCTCGGCCTGTTCGGCATCGACTGGGACAACACGCCGTGGATGGACAACAAGGCCTCCTTCCAGCGCGGCATCAACCAGGCGGTGCGGCGCACGGCGACCGAACTCGCCGACAATCTCGGCCGCGTCCGCACCACCTCGCAGATCGACAGCGATCTGCAGAATGCCCGCGGCAACCTGCAGTTCGACGAGGAGACCTGGTATTTCGGCCTGAACCCGTTCGGTCCCAAGACACCGACGCCGAGCTACTATCGCGACGCCGTGCGCATGCTGCGTTCCTTCAACGCTCGCCTTGCCACCTGCCAGGCGACATTCGACGCCCGCGCCGACAATCTGAAACAGTATATCGACCGCATCTCGTCCGACATCGGCTCGACCTCGGCGATCCTCAAGGAACGCGCCGAGAACCACAACAATGGCTGGTTCGACTTCCGCGCCGACGACCGCTACTGGTTCGCCTATGGCCAGCTCTATGGCTATTACGGCCTGATGAAGGGCGCCCAGGCCGACTTCGAGGACGTCATCAAGGAAAAGCATCTGCAGAACCTCTGGGACACGATGGACTCGCAGTTCGTTTCGGCACTGAAGATCCAGCCTTTCATCATCGCCAATGGCCGCGAGGATGGCTGGCTGTTGCCGACGCATCTGACGACGATGGGCTTCTATGTGCTCAGGGTGCGCTCCAACATGGTCGAAATCAGCAACGTTCTGACGCAGTAGCGCTGTTCCATTAGGGACCAGGCGATGGTGAATTTGCGCCGTCGCCTCTGTCGCATTCCGTGCATTGTGCGGCTGTTTTGAGACGGCGGAACGACGCGTCCTCTGGCTTCTATACGGCGCGGCAACGGAGCCAGGAAGAACCGACGACAGGTCGGCCGGTCCGCAGAAGAATTTTCTCAAGAGGAAACATAGTTGCATACAAGTTGACGCCGCGGCAGCGACAGGGTTAGAACATGCCCGCGCCCGGTTCCAACCTGCTTGCCAGTAAGACCAAACCCGTCCCCTCCACCGTCCAATCCAGAGGAAAGCCGTCATGGCCGAAGTGAAGTCCGACATCGAGATCGCGCGCGGCGCCAGGAAAAAGCAGATCCAGGAGATCGGCCAGAAGATCGGCATCCCGACCGAACACCTGCTGCCCTACGGCCACGACAAGGCCAAGATATCAGCCGAATTCATCAAATCGGTGAAGGGCAACAAGGACGGCAAGCTGATCCTCGTAACCGCCATCAACCCGACGCCGGCCGGCGAAGGCAAGACCACGACCACGGTTGGTCTCGGCGACGGCCTGAACCGCATCGGCAAGAAGGCGATCGTCTGCATCCGCGAGGCTTCGCTCGGCCCGAACTTCGGCGTCAAGGGCGGTGCCGCCGGCGGCGGCTATGCGCAGGTCGTGCCGATGGAGGACATGAACCTCCACTTCACCGGCGACTTCCACGCCATCACCACCGCACACAACCTGCTTTCGGCGCTGATCGACAACCACATCTACTGGGGCAATGAGCTCGGCATCGACACCCGCCGGGTCGTCTGGCGCCGCGTCATGGACATGAACGACCGCGCGCTGCGCGAGATCATCTGCTCGCTCGGCGGCGTCGCCAACGGCTTCCCGCGCGAGGGCGGTTTCGACATCACCGTCGCCTCGGAAGTGATGGCGATCCTCTGCCTGTCGACCGACCTGAAGGACCTGGAAAAGCGCCTCGGCGACATCATCGTCGCCTATCGCCGCGACAAGTCAGCCGTCTATGCCCGCGACCTCAAGGCCGACGGCGCCATGGCTGTGCTGCTGAAGGATGCCATGCAGCCGAACCTGGTGCAGACGCTGGAGAACAACCCGGCCTTCGTGCATGGCGGGCCGTTCGCCAACATCGCGCATGGCTGCAACTCGGTCGTCGCCACCACGACGGCGCTCAAGCTCGCCGACTATGTCGTCACCGAAGCCGGCTTCGGCGCCGATTTGGGTGCTGAAAAGTTCTTCGACATCAAGTGCCGCAAGGCGGGCCTGAAGCCGGCAGCGGCGGTCATCGTCGCCACCGTGCGCGCCATGAAGATGAATGGCGGCGTCAAGAAGGAAGACCTCGGCAAGGAAAACGTCGAAGCGGTGAAGAAGGGCTGCGCCAATCTTGGCCGCCACATCGAGAACATCAGGCAGTTCGGCGTGCCGGCGGTGGTTGCCATCAACCATTTCTATTCCGACACCGACGCCGAGATCCAGGCGATGAAGGACTATGTCGCCTCGATGGGCGAAGAAGCGATCCTGTGCAAGCACTGGGCACACGGCTCGGCCGGGATCGAGGATCTCGCCAACAAGGTGGTGGCACTGGCCGAATCCGGCGCCTCGCAGTTCGCGCCGCTCTATCCCGATGCCATGCCGCTGTTCGAGAAGATCAACACCATCGTCCAGCGCATCTATCGCGGCTCGGAAGCGATCGCCGACAAGTCGGTGCGCGACCAGCTCAAGGCGTGGGAAGACGCCGGCTACGGCCATTTGCCGGTGTGCATGGCCAAGACCCAGTATTCCTTCTCGACCGACCCGAACCTGCGCGGCGCGCCGACCGGCCACACCGTGCCGGTGCGCGAGGTCAGGCTTTCGGCCGGTGCCGGCTTCGTCGTCATCATCTGCGGCGAGGTCATGACCATGCCGGGCCTGCCGAGGGCGCCGTCCTCGGAAAAGATCTTCCTCAATGAGGCCGGCAATATCGAAGGCCTGTTCTAAAATCCTTCAATTCAAACAGAAAGGGCGCCGCAGCGATGCGGCGCCCTTTCTGTTTGTTCGGATAGCCCTAAGCAGCGCTGCGCGACAGCGCCCGCTGGTTGGAGCCGAAGATCGTGTCGCGCTCCGGCAGCGCGCCGGTCTGCAGGCACTCCACCCATTCGGCGGTCTTGAGCACGGCGGCGAAGCGCGACTGCAGGATGATCGTGACCACGCGATGGATCTCCTCGGCCGAGGCGTAGCCGGCGCTGTTGGCGTAAGGCACCGAGCCGGTCGCATCCGACAGGAACTCGACGGCAAAGCCCATATGCACGGCGTGGATAATGGTCGACAGGTCACAATTATGCGTCATGTAGCCGACCACCGTAATCGTATCGATGGCATTGGCGCGCAGCCAGTCTTCCAGATCAGTGCCGGTGAAGGCGGAGGGCAGGTTCTTTTCGACATAATGGTCGCGCTTGCGCCTGGCGATTTCGGGATGCAGTTCGCCGCCGTGACTGCCCTTGGCAAAGATCGGCGAGGTCTCGGGCGCCATCTGCTTGACGACCACCACCTTGATACCGGCAGCAGTCGCTGCATCCATGGCGCGTGCCACATTGACGACGCTGTCGCGGAACGGCGGATGCTGGATGGCGAGATTGCCGCCGTCGTAATCGTTCTGCACATCGACGACGATCAGCGCCCGGCGCGGCGTGGTGTTGGCTGGGTCAGACATGGTGTTTCCTTTCCGGCTTGAATTCGATGGATGGAAGATAGGCGGGCTGCCAGACAGCCGAAAGTGACCCGATTGACATCATTCGAAAGAATTGGGACAATCCGCATTCAACCGCTGGAAGCACCCATGAACGACCCGATCATTGCCGTCCTCGCCTTCGACGGCATCAGCCCGTTCCATCTTTCCGTACCGTGCCTGGTCTTCGGCGAGGACAGGACGGCGCTTGGCCTGCCGCGCTTCGACTTCCGCATCTGCGCGGTCAAGGCCGGGCCGATCCATACCGAAGCCGGGCTGACAATTGCCGCGCCGCATGGGCTCGAAGGGCTCGACGGCGCCGATATCGTCATCATCCCGAGCTGGCATCATCTGAGCGAACCGGTATCGCCGCTGCTGATGGAAGCGCTGCGCCATGCGCACCAACGCGGCGCCTTGATTGTCGGCCTGTGCCTCGGCACCTTCGCCATTGCAGCGGCCGGGCTGCTTTCGGGCCGACGTGCCGCGACGCACTGGGCCTATTGCGAACAATTGCAAACACTCCATCCCGACATCGCTGTCGATGCCGCGGTGCTCTACGTCGACAATGGCGATGTCGTGACCTCGGCCGGCGTCGCCGCCGGCCTCGACTGCTGTCTCCACATCGTGCGCGCCCGCTATGGCGCGGAAGCAGCACTGCGGCTTGCTCGCCAGATCGTGCTTTCCCCGCATCGCCAGGGCGGCCAGGCGCAATTCATCGAGCATCCGGTGGCAAGAAGCGCGGACGCCGACCGCTTCACCCAGGCCCTCGACGCGGTTCGCGCGACGCTTGGCGAAGCGCATAGCCTGGACCGCGTGGCCGAGGCCGCCGGCCTGACCCGCCGCACCTTTACCCGTCGCTTTCAGAAATCGATCGGCGCCAGCTTTGGCGATTGGCTGACCAGCCAGCGGATCGAACTGGCGCAGCGTTTGCTGGAAGCGACGGAGAAATCCATGGACATGATCGCCTTCGAAGCCGGCTTCGGCAGCGCCACCTCGCTGCGCCAGCATTTTTCGGCACGGCTCAAGACATCGCCTGCGCAGTATCGGCGCGAGTTCTCCAGGCGGGTCGATCAGGAAGAGCGCATGACGTATGTCCTGTCGTCCTGACCTGTTCAGCCCCGCTTGACCGGCCGCGCCGGATTGCCGATCACCGTGGCGTTCGCCGCCACGTCGCGCGTCACCACCGCACCGGCGCCGACGATGGCGCCTTCACCGATGCTGACGCCGCCAAGGATGACGGCTGAGCCGCCGATCCAGGCATTGGCGCCGATCTCGATCGGTCGGGCGATCTCCAGTCCGGCCTGCCGCCCACTGGCCTCCTTGTGGTGCTCGGCGCAGTAGATCTGCACGTTCGGGCCGAGCAGCGTTGCCTTGCCGATGCGCACGCTCGCCGTGTCGAGGATGGTGCAGCCGGTATTGAGGAAGACGCCGTCGCCGAGAAAGATGTTGAAGCCATAGGCGCAGTGGAACGGCGCCTCGATACGGGCGCCCTCGCCGGCTCTTCCCAGCAGTGCCTTCAGACCCGGCCCGAGATTGCCGCGTTGACGAGGCGGCAGCAAGTTGTGCTCGAACACCGCATCGCGCGCTATCATCCGCAACGACTCCAGTTCGTCATCGATGCAGGTATACCATTCGCCGGCCACCATTTTCACGCGCTCGCTCTCAGCCATGATGCGGTCTCCAGTTCACGTCCTTGCAAAGCACAAGTGCAGCCAAAAGCGCCGATGCCAGTACTGGTCAAATATTGGACCTATGGTAGCCTGTGACTCAAGGCCGTCTTGGCCCGTGATCGAGGGGGATCGACCATGCTCTACATTCTCGCACTTCTGATCGGCGTCATTGCCGGTCTTCGCGCCATGACGGCGCCGGCCGCCATTGCCTGGGGCGCTTATCTCGGCTGGCTGACGGTTGCCGGCACTTGGGCGAGCTTCATGAGCCATTGGGCGGCTGTCGGCATCTTCACCATCCTGGCCATCGTCGAGCTGGTCACCGACCAGTTGCCGTCGACGCCGAGCCGTAAAGTACCCCAGCAATTCGGCGCCCGCATCGTTACGGGCGCTTTCACCGGCGCGGTGATCGGCGCCACCGGTGGCGCCACCATCGGCGGCCTGATCGCGGGCGCCATCGGCGCTGTCATCGGCACGCTTGGCGGCGCCGAAGCTCGCGGCCGGCTCGCGGCCGCCTTCGGC
>NZ_RZRR01000202.1:0-7248 GCF_003998555.1 Mesorhizobium sp. M7A.F.Ca.CA.002.09.1.1
CGACTATCTGGCGCCGCTTGGCCGGCTTCCGGCGATCGCCGCCAATCTGAAGCTCGGCGCCGAGGTCACCGCGATCACCCGTCAGGGGCACGACAAGGTCGCCAATGACGGCCGCAAGGACGCGCCCTTCGTCATCCGCTACCGCGATGGCGGCGGTGAGCACCGCTTTCTCGCACGCGCCGTCATCGACGCATCCGGAACATGGTGGCGGCCAAACCCGATCGGCATCGACGGGCTGCCGGTTGCCGGCGAAGGCAAGGCGTCGGCACGCATCGCCTATGGCATTCCCGACGTGGTCGGCAAGGCGAGAGAAGACTATGCGGGCAAGCGCATCCTGGTCATCGGCGGCGGGCACTCGGCCATCAACGTCGCGCTGGCGCTGATGGAGTTGCAGGATGGCGTGCCTGGCACCGAAATCTTCTGGGCGCTGCGGCACGCCAGCATCGAGAGATTGCTCGGCGGCGGGCTGAACGACCAGTTGCCGGAACGTGGCGCGCTCGGGCTGGCCGCCAGGCAGGCGATGGCGGACGGCAGGCTGAACATGCTGACGGGCTTCGCCGTCGACCGCATCGAGACGCAAGGCGAGAAGCTTGCCGTCGACGCCCACCTCGCCGGCAAGCCGTTCAGCATGGCCGTGGACCGCATCGTCGTCACCACCGGCTTCAGGCCAGACCTGTCGTTCCTCGGCGAAATCCGCATCGCGCTCGATCCCGTCGTCGAAGCGCCGCCGGCACTGGCGCCGCTGATCGATCCGAACTTCCACTCATGCGGCACGGTTCCCGCGCATGGCATTGCGGAGCTCGCGCATCCCGAACCCGGTTTCACCATCGTCGGCTCGAAATCCTACGGCCGTGCCCCGACCTTCCTGATGGCGACCGGCTACGAGCAGGTCCGCTCGGTGGTGGCCGATATTGCCGGAGACCATGCCGCGGCCCGCGAGGTGCGGCTGGTGCTGCCGGAGACCGGCGTGTGCAGTGCCGTCGGTGTCGCGACGGTATCGGAAAGCGCCGGCTGCTGTGGCGGGGCTGCTCCCGCCGCTGTCGATGCCTGCTGCGTCAGGGATGCGGACGCCAAGGCAACCGGCGCATCGGGTTGCGGCTGCGCAACCGATGCCGAGCCGAGAAGAGCCGTATCGGCCGGCATCGATGCCTGACCGGTCCGTCCTGCGCAAGGCGATCTGGGCGCTTGGGCTGACCCAGATCATCGGCTACGGCACGCTCTATTACAGCTTCTCGATGCTGGCGCCGGCAATGGCACGCGAGTTCGGGCTCACGGAAGGCTGGGTATTCGCAGCCCTGTCGGCCTCGCTGTTTGCCGGCAGCCTGTTCGCGCCGACTGCCGGGCGGTGGGCCGACCGCTTCGGCGCCGGCCGCCTCATGACCGTCGGCTCGGTCGCGGCGGCTGTGGCGCTGGCGCTGTGCGCCGTCGCACCCGGCCGCGTGAGCTTCGTTCTGGGATTGCTGGCGATGGAACTGGCCTCCAGCTTCGTCCTCTACAGCGCTGCCTTCGTGTTGATCGTGCAGGTCGGGGTTCCCCGGCCGCAACGCAGCATCACCCATCTGACGCTGATCGCCGGGTTTGCCTCTACCCTGTTCTGGCCGCTGACCTCGGCGCTGCATGCGCATCTCACATGGCGCGAGGTCTACCTTTTGTTCGCCGCTCTCAATCTCGGCCTATGCCTGCCGATCCACGCCTGGCTGATGCGCCTGTCGCGTCGCCACGCAACGGTCACGCCGCATGAGCGCGGCTCCGCCCCCGATGAAGCGGGAATGCCGCTCGATGCGCGGCGCGGCCGGGCCGCATTCCTGCTGATGCTGGCGGGGTTCGCCACCGAAGGCTTCGTGCTGTCGGCGATCCTCATCCACATGGTGCCGCTGACGGCGGCCCTTGGGCTCGGCACCGCAGGCCTCTTCGTCTCGACCCTGTTCGGGCCGGCGCAGGTCGCCAGCCGGTTGATCAACATGCTGTTTGGCGGGCGGCTGCAGCAGACGCACCTTGCCGTCATTGCCGCGTCACTGCTCACGGCCGGGCTGTGTGCGCTGTTGCTGACCACGCCATGGCTGCCCGGCGCCTTCGTGTTCGTGTTCCTGTTCGGCCTCGGCTCCGGCCTCACCAGCATCGTCGGCGGCACCTTGCCGCTCGAACTCTTCGGCCGCGAAGGCTATGGCGCGCGGCTGGGATGGGCGAGCGCTGCCCGTCAGTTCACCTCGGCCTTTGCGCCGTTCGCGCTCGCCTTCATGATGGCGCGGACATCGGTCGCCAATTCCCTGTGGGTGCTGGTGGTCGTCGCCGCGAGCGGCGTCATCGCCTTCCTCGCCATCGCGCTGCTCAGGCGGCGCGGCGGCCCGGCAGCGTTTGCGATTGGCGGCAGCGCGGAAGAGGCGACCTGACCGCCCGCCTTTAGTGCCGCAGAATCTTGCTCAGGAAAGCGCGGCTGCGGTCGGTCTTGGGGTGTGAGAAGAACTCGTCGGGCGTGCCGCTTTCGACGATGGCGCCAGCGTCCATGAACACCACGCGCTGGGCGACCTTGCGGGCAAAGCCCATCTCGTGCGTCACCACCATCATGGTCATGCCTTCCTCGGCGACCGCGACCATGACGTCGAGCACTTCGGAAATCATCTCGGGATCGAGCGCCGAGGTCGGCTCGTCGAACAGCATGATTTTGGGCCGCATGCCGAGGCAACGCGCGATCGCCACGCGCTGCTGCTGGCCGCCGGAGAGCTGTGCTGGATAGGCATTGACCTTGTCGGCGAGGCCTACCTTGGCCAGCAATTCGCGGCCGGCCTTTTCGGCTTCGGCACGCGGGATCTTGCGGACATGGATGGGGGCGAGCGTGACGTTTTCGAGTGCCGTCTTATGCGGGTAGAGGTTGAACGACTGGAAGACGAAGCCGATCTCGGTGCGCAGCTGGGTCATGTTGGTGGCGGGGTCGCCCAGGCGCTGGCCGTCGACGACGAGATCGCCGTCCTTGATCGCCTCCAGGCCGTTGACGCAGCGGATCAGAGTGCTTTTGCCCGAGCCGCTCGGGCCGCAGACGACGACCACTTCGCGCGGTTCGACGCTGAGCGTGATGTCCTTGAGCACGTTGAGCGAGCCGAACCATTTGTTGACGCCGCGAAAGTCGATCATGCCGGTTTTGGCAAGGCCCGTTTTGGTCATGTTTTCTGGACCTTTGGGGTTGGAAGTCACAACTGCACCTCGGCATGCGCCGCGCCCATGCGCTGCTCCAGCCGGCGGGCCAGCATGATCAGCGGATAGCAGACGATGAAATAGCCGACGCCGACGAGGAAGAACACCAGCAGGCCGTTGGGCACACGCTGCACCACCAGCCAGCCGACGCGGGTGAGGTCGGTCAATCCGATGGCCGAGACGACAGAAGAATCCTTGATCAGCAGCACATACTGCCCGACCAATGGCGGCAGCACGATGCGCATCGCCTGCGGCAGCACCACCTGGCGCATGCGCTGCCAGCGCGACAGGCCGGACGCCAGTGCCGCCTCGACCTGGCCTGTCGGCACCGAGCGGATGCCGGCGACGACGATCTCGCAGATGAAGCAGGCAGCCAGATTGGTCAGCGCGATGATGCCGGCGGTGAAGGCATCGAGTTCGATGCCGAACTCAGGCAGGATGAAGAAGATCAGGAAGATCTGCACCAGGAACGGCGTGCCGCGGATCAGGTCGACCCAGGCCCCGATCAAACCCGAGATCAGACGGTTGCCGCCGGTCCGCAGGATGCCGAGGGCGAAGCCGAGCAGCGTGCCGAGCACCAGGCTGATCAGCGACAGCAACACGGTCATGCCGAGGCCGCGCAGGGCCAGTGGATAGGAGCCGGCGAGGCTTTGCAGTTGTTGCCAGATCATGTCCGCGCCCCCGCTGTGCCGAGCCAGCGGCTGGAGAGCCCAGCCAGTCCTTTCAGGCCGTAATAGAGCAGCAGATAGAAGGCGGCGATGGTGAGGAAGCCTTCCGCCGGCATGAAGCGGTCGGAGGCGAGCAATTGACCGGCGCGTGTCAGTTCCGAAACCGAGATCAGCGACAAAAGGGCGGAATCCTTGACCAGCACGATCGCCTGGCCGAGCAGCGGCGGGATCGTCACCTTGAAGGCTTGCGGCAGGACGACAAGGCGCATGCGCTGGACATAGGTCATGCCCGAAGCGACGCTGGCCTCGACCTGGCCGCGCGGGATCGACAGGATGCCGGCGCGAATGATTTCAGCGATATAGGCGCCGCTGTTCAGCGACAACGCGAGGATGCCGACGACGAGTTCCGGCAGAACGAAGCCGAGCCGGGGCAGGCCGAAATAAAGAAAATAGAGCTGCGCCAGCAAGGGCGTGGCACGCACCGCATCGATATAGGCCTTGGCCGGGGCGCGAAACAGCCAGCCGCGCTGCAGATTCATGGCGCACAGCACGATGCCGACGATGAGCGCGCCGACAAAGGACAGCGCCGACAGCCAAACGGTCGTGACCAGGCCCTGTCCGAACAACGGCAGGTATTCGACGATGGTGCGGAAACTGAAATTTTCGAGCATCGTTGGGTGAAATCCCCAGAGCGCAGGCAACGACAGATGAAACGAAATTCCGGGCGGCTTCGCGGCGTTTAAGATGCGCGCGAAACCGCCTGGATTTATCGCTGCTTAGTGATCCTTCTTCCAGGCGTCGGAATTGACCCAGTAGTCGAGGTTCTTCTGCAGGCGGCCGTCGATAGTGACCTGGTTGAGGAACAGGTTCATCCAGATCAACAGGTCCGGCTCATCATAGCGGGTGGCGAAGGCAAGCGGCTCCTTCGACAGAAGGTCCGGCATGATGGTGAAGGTGCCGGCCGGATAGGCGGTCGACTGGCCCTTGACCGCCGAGACGTCGTTGACGCCGCAGTCGGCCTGGCCGTTGTTGACGGCGTCGAGCAGCAGCGGACCGCCACCCTTGTAGCTCTTGATGTCGGCATCGGGGAAGGCGTTCTTGGCTTCCTTCTCGCCGGTGGCGCCGAGCAGCACGGCGATCTTGGTGCCCTTGGCCTTGCAGTCCTCGGTGGTCTTGAACTTGCTGTCGGCCTTGGTGAAGACGGTGCTGCCCGTGTACATGTAGGGCGTGGTGAACGCGACCTTCATGCCGCGCGCCAGCGTCGGTGTCATGTCGGCGACCAGCAGGTCGGCCTTGCCCGACAGCAGCGCCGGGATCAAACCATCCCAGTCGAAGTCGAGGAAGGTGATTTTCACACCCATTTCCTTGGCCATCAGTTCGGCCAGTTCGACCGAACTGCCGGTGCGTTCGCCATTGGCGCCGACCAGCGAGAAGGGCGGTCCCTGGGTCTGCACGGCGACGCGCAATTCGCCGCGCTTGGTGATGTCGTCGAGCGTACCCGCACTGGCCGCAGCGGTGAGCCCGGCGAGCGCAAGCCCGGCGATGAAAAGTCTTCCGGCGATGAAAAGTCTGGCAATCTTCATTTCGGTATTCCTCCCTGTTGTCGTTAATGTCTGCCCGCGGTTCTCCTTGGGCTCCTTTTTGAGCGGCAGCGCCGTTGCCGGCGGCAGCCACCGTTCGAAAATCTTTCGCCTCAGTCCCGTGCCACCGTCTCGGAAACCGTGATGCCACGCCTGGCCAATTCATCGAAGAACCTGATGTCGGGCACATCCAGCAGCGGGTTCAAAAAGCCGGGTCTGGTGATCTCGCCCCTCGCCAGCATCTGCGCCACGATGCTGGCGGGATAGCCGACGCCGAGGCTCATGCCGAACAGGCCGGAAACGAGATCGCGTTCGATGATCAGGTCCGACGTCACCGTCTTGGCGCGGCCGCCTTCGAGGCCGGAAAAGACATTGCGCATCACGCAAAGATCCTTTTCGCCGGGGCCGTATTGCAATTGCGGGCCGAGCAGCCGGCCAAGGAATTCGCGCGGGCTGTTGGAGGTGCCGGGCACCTTGTCCTCAGAGAGGAAACCGAGTTCCTTCAACGGCGCCCAGAAGGCCGACCATCCCGGCCAGCGCAGTGTGTAGCGGCCGGAGCGGCGCAGCCCTTTTGCGGCGTCCAGCATCTCGACATAGTGGAGCGCGTCGCCATTGGGGAAGGCTTCGAGCCTGCCGAGACCGGCAACCTCGATTTCATGGATGAACGGATTGTCGTGCTGCTGGCCGGCAGGCACCGCGACACGGTTCCCGTCCTCAATCATCACGCTGTCGCGGTTCTGGCTGACCAGGACCATGTCGAAATTCCAGCTCACCTTGTAGCACAGCGGCTTGGCCATCGCCTGCGGCTCGGGGATGCCGCCGCAATAGGAATCGATCGAAGAAATCGAGTCGAACTGCCTGGCGGCGCGCGCGTAGAGCACGAGGTCGATGCCGGGGTCGAGCCCGCATTCGGTCATGATCGAGACACCGGCCTGTTCGGCGGCCGGCGCCAGGTCGGCGATCGACTTGGCGTAATTGGTGGTGACCAGCGGCGTGCGCGTGGCAATCGCGGCCTTTACCGCCTCGCGCATCAGCGGCTGCGGCAACAGGTCGATGACGGCGTCGACATCATCAAGCACAGTGGCCAGGGCCTGGCCGATCGCGCCCTCAGGCACCACGAAGCGCACGCGGGCAAGATCGGTCAGGCCGGCAAGCCGGGCAGGGCCGTCCGGCGCGGTGTCGACGCAGACAATTTCCTCGACGCCGTCGCTGGCGACGAGGTCGGCGATTGCCGCCCGGCCTTGCAGGCCGAGGCCGCCGAGAACCGCGATCTTCATGCCGGCTCCTTGCGGTCGTCCGACCAGCAGCCTTCCGGCAGGCTGACCCATTTGTTGCAGGACGCCATGACGACGAAGGTCTCGCTGCGCACCACTTCGCCCGGCTCGCCGGCGCCGGGGATCAGTTCGCTGGTGACGCGGTAGAGATCGGCGACGTCACCGGCCACCGTCACGTCGACGATGATGTCGAAGCGTCCGGTGACCACCGAGGCCGAATTGACGAAAGGCAGTTCGGCAATGCGCTGCGCCAGTTCGCGGGCCCGGCCGCGCCCTTGGGCATTGATGCCGACAATGGCGGAGATCAGCTCGGGGCGCTCGGTCAGGTTCAGCAGCCCGACGATCTTGAGTAGGTTGCGGTCGAGCAGGTTGCGCAGCCGCGAGCGCACCGTCGGCACCGAAATCGCCAATATCTCGGCGATCCGGTTGATGCCCGGCTGGGCGTCCTGCGACAGCTGTTTGACCAGCCGCCGATCGGTCAGATCGAGATGTTCCCGCAAAGTCCCCGTCTTTCACAAAAGGAAAAAAGTTTGGCGA
>NZ_RZRR01000203.1:0-7248 GCF_003998555.1 Mesorhizobium sp. M7A.F.Ca.CA.002.09.1.1
CCGATAACCCAACCCGGCATTCCGGTGCCCGAACCACGCCCGGCGGACGCACCAAAGGCTGAAGCTGCAAAGACCGAGGAGCAAAAGCGCGTAGGGCCGAAGGCCGCGGAAGCGCCCGACCGTTTCAAGGAAGAAAAATCCCACCAGGAAAAGCAGGCACGTCCCGAGCCATTGGCTCCGGAGCCATCAACCGGGGAAAACGAGCCGGAGCCGCCGGACGTCGCGCCAACGCCGACACAAAAGCCTGACATTGCAGAACCCGAGGCCCAGCCGCCAACCGTCGCCCCGCAGCCACCGCAAAAGCCGGCCGACGCGGACGAGAAGAAGATGCTGCCCGATCCGCGCTCGGCCGACGTGCCCGATGAAAAAATGCCGGTCGAGGAAGTCGCATGCCGCGAACGGCTAAAGACGCTCGGCGTCGAATTCGAAGAGTACAAGGCGGAAAGCCAGCCCGAAATCGGCTGTTCGATTCCCTACCCCATCGTGCTGAAGACCCTTGGAAAGTCGATCGCGATTGCCCCGGGCACCGAGCTCAACTGCAAGATGGCCGAGGCGACGGCGCGTTTTGCCGCCGATGTCATCCAGCCGGCGGCAAAGGCCGAATTCGGTGCGGACCTGAAATCGATCGGCCAGGCATCGGCTTTTGTCTGCCGGCCACGCAACGGCACACGAAAACTGTCGGAACACGCGTTCGGCAACGCGCTCGACATCGCCAGCTTCACGCTGTCGGACGGCAAGAAGATCGAGGTCGGCCCGGCGCCGCCGGAGAAAGACGCCAAATTCCTCAACAATGTTCGCAAGGCCGCCTGCGGACCCTTCAAGACGGTGCTCGGCCCAGGCGCCGACGCCGATCATTCCCTGCATTTCCATCTCGATCTCGAACCGCGCCGTCATGGCGGAACGTTCTGCCAGTGATCAGGGCTGATCCAGGCCGCGTGCCGCAATTCGGCCGCAGGCATGAACGCGGACGCTGAGTTTTCCTTTACCCTTGATCGTTAAAATGCCGGATATCCATCAACGGGATTCCGCCAATGGCCGGCAAATTTCGGGCCGTGTTTTTCGCCACCGCGCGCCAGTCAAAATATGCAGCAATGCTGACCGCCGGTCTGGCGCTGGCGGCGCTTTCCGCCTGCAACACCGGCAGTGTGCTGTCGCTGCAGCCGGCCGTCGACGTCGGCGCGCAGACGGCTGCCGTGCCGCAATATGCCGGCATGCAGAAGCTTGTCCCTTCCAATCCGTACATGACGCAGGCCGCTTATCCGCGCATGGACGAGCCGATGTCGCCCGTCGAGCAGATGCCGGCCAGCGAAACCGACTGCCGTCAGCAATTGAAGCGCCTCGATGTCGCCTACACCGACCTGGCGCCGATCCATGAAGGCCAGTGCGGCATCGATTATCCGGTCAAGGTCTCGGCCATCGGCAACATCCAGATGAAACCCGCCGCAACCCTGACCTGCGACATGGCAGCTACCTTTGCCGGCTGGACGAAGAACGAACTCGTTCCCTCCGCCCGCTGGCGTTATTTCTCCGGCGTCAGGACCATACACCAGGGCTCCAGCTATTCCTGCCGCCGGATTGCCGGCGAAGGCGTCCTGTCCGAACACGGCAAGGGCAATGCGCTCGACGTCATGAGCATCGAGCTCAACAATGGCGACGACATCGATGTGCGCAAGCCCGGCCTGTTCGCCTTCCGCACCCGTGGCTTCCTCAACAATGTGCGCGCCGACGGCTGCCAGTACTTCACCACCGTGCTCGGCCCCGGCTACAATTACGACCACCGCAACCATTTTCATTTCGACATCAAGAACCGCAAGAACGGTTATCGCGCCTGCCGTTAGATCGGTGCCGGGTATCCTTTGCCTGAATGCCATGACAACGCCTAATGTGATGCCGGAACATTTGAGCGGCATTCATGGGTCAACGAAGCGTTCGGCGACGCATTATGATCTGGGCGGCGACCTTGTTGGCCGCGTATCTGGCGCTCGCCTATTTCGCCGCACCGGAATTCTGGACGTTCCGCGATCGAGGTTTTCGCACGCATCGCTTCGAGATGCTGACGCACACGCCGCAAGGCATTCCGGGCGACCCGATCAATGTCGGCCTTGTCGGCACGCAGAAGGAGGTGGTCCACGCCTTTGCCGTTGCCGGCTGGGACACCGCCGACGCCGTCACCCTGAAGACCGCGATCGAGATCGGTGAAAGCGTGCTGTTCGACCACCCCTATCCCGATGCGCCGGTCAGCAGGCTGCTGTTCGATGGCCGTGCCCAGGATCTCGCCTTCGAAAAGCCGGAGGGCATCAGCGCCGACCGACGGCATCATGTCCGCTTCTGGCAGACCGATGCAAGCGGCGACGATGGCCGGCCGCTGTGGCTGGGCTCGGCCAGCTTCGATCGCGGCGTCGGCTTCAGCCACGACACCGGCGCCGTCACCCACCATATCGGCCCCGACATCGACGCCGAGCGCGATTTCCTGATGCGCGACCTGGCCACTGCCGGCATGCTGCTCTCGACCAGCGACATATCGGGCGTCGGCGCCACCAAGGCGGGACGCAATGGCGGCGGCGATCCCTATTTCACGGACGGCGAGGCAATTGTCGGCGTGTTGAAGCAGTTGCCATGACATCGCAAAAGTCAGGTCGTGGTGATCACGATCTTGCCGAACGGCCCTTTCTCCAGATGTTGCAAGGCCTGCGGCACCTCATCGAAGCCAAAAACCTTGTCGATGACCGGCTTGATCGCCAGCGCCTCGATCGCCTGATTCATGCGCTCGAAAGCACGGCGATGGCCGATCGACAGGCCCTGCACGGTGATGCGGTTGCGCATGAAGGGCAGGATGGGAAAGCTGAGCTCCATCGCGCCCAGCAGGCCGATGATCGACAGCCGGCCGTCGGCGGCCAGCGCGTTCAGCGATCGCCGTGCATTGTCGCCGCCGACCATTTCCAGCACGTGGTTCACGCCCAGCCCGTTCGTCAGCTCACGCGCGGCATCGTCCCAGGCCGGTTGCGTGCGGTAGTTGATCCCTTGCCAGGCGCCAAGCTTTCTCGCCCGCTCAAGCTTTTCATCACTGCTTGAGGTGACGATGGCGCGCAGGCCGAACGCAGTGGCGAACTGCAGCGCAAACAGCGACACGCCGCCGGTGCCCTGGATCAGAATGGTCTGACCCGGCACCGGTTTGGTCGCCTCGGCCATGGCGAACCAGGCCGTCAGCGCCGCGATCGGCAATGTCGCGGCCTCGATGTCGCCGAGCGACAGCGGCGCCAGCACCGCGGCGTCCTCGCCGAAGATGACATGATCGGAAAGCATACCCGACAGCGACGACCCCAGCGTGTGCTTATGCAGCACCGGCGGTGCGTCGCCATCCGGCCAATCGGCGATCACCTGGCCAAGCACGCGCTGGCCGACCTGAAAGCGGCTGACGGCACTGCCGACGGACACCACTTCGCCCACCGCGTCGGATGTCGGCACGAAGGGAAAGGCAAGGTCGGGGATCAGCACGCCGTCCACGATCATCTTGTCCTTGTAGTTGAGCGATACGGCCTTGGTCCGGACCAGCAAATCGTGCGGCCCTGGCTCGGGCACCTTGCCTTCCACCTGGCTTAGCCTCGACAGGCCAAAACCGCTCATCTGCCAGGATCTGTTGATTGGGGTGCTCATGTCGTCTCGCGCTCCGTGCATTGATGCCAGGCGAGACATTTATGCCTTTCGATTATAGAAAATAGTGCTTCCGTGCGGTATAATTTGACACTGATTGCGGACTAAAAGTCGACAATAGGAAATCGCCATGGAAACGGCCGACCTGCAAGGCACCGTCGCGTTTGTGCAGGCGGTGGAGGCCGGCAGCTTCACTAGCGCCGGCGAGCGGCTGCATGGGACGAAGTCGGCGATCGGCAAATCGATCGCGCAGCTGGAGCAGAGGCTCGGCGTTCGCTTGTTGAACCGCACCACCCGCAGTCTCAGTCCGACCAGCGAAGGCATCAGCTACTATGAAGCCTGCGTCCGGGCCCTGGCCGAGATCGAAGCCGCACAGTCGCTGCTCGCCTCGCGTCGGCAGGTCCCGTCTGGCCGGCTTCGGGTCGACGTGCCGCTGGCCTTCGGCCGACGCTGCGTCGCTCCCGTGCTGTTCGAGATTTCGAGGAAATTTCCGGACCTGACGGTGGAAGTCTCCTTCAATGACCGCCGCGTCGACCTGATCGAGGAGGGTATCGACCTGGCGATCCGCATGGGCGAACTCGACGACAGCCTGTCGCTTGCGGCCAGGCGCCTCTATGCTCAGCGCTCGGCCATATGCGCGGCTCCCGACTATCTCGACAGGCATGGCCGGCCGCAATCGGTCGAGGATCTCGCCGATCACAGCGTCATTGGCTACGGTCGCGAGGGCATCGTCCGCCCCTGGGTGATCAGACATTCCGACGGCCATCTCGCAACCTTCGTGCCCAAGGCGCGGCTCGTTCTCGGCCATGGCGAACCGATGCTGGATGCGGCGCTCGCCGGCTGCGGCATCGCCTTCCTGCCGACATGGCTGGCCGCCGACAGCCTCAAAAGCGGCGATCTCGAAATGGTGCTGTCGGAATGCCTGGTCGAGAACATCGTCGTGCATGCCGTCTGGCCGGTGACGCGCGCGCTCACGCCAAAGGTGCGGGTTGTCGTCGACGCCCTCGTCGAACATTTTTCGGCGCCGCCCTGGGATGCCGCGTGAGCGAAATACCGGTCATTTCTCAAAAATCACGCCGGACTATTTTCGAAGACCGCGCCACAATGCTATTGACCGCTCATGTTATACGTCGAAATCGCTATCGTGGTCGTCCTCATCTGCGTGAACGGCCTTTTGTCGATGTCCGAGCTCGCCATCGTCTCGTCGCGCCCGGCCAGGCTGAAAGCGATGATCGACCGCGGCACCAATGGCGCCGGCCGCGCCCTTGATCTTGGCTCAAATCCCGGCAAGTTCCTGTCCTCGGTGCAGATCGGCATCACCTTGGTCGGCGTCCTCTCCGGCGCCTTTTCCGGCGCCACGCTCGGCGAACGGCTGGCGCAGTTCCTGGCTTCGACCGGCATCCGCGAGACTGTCGCCGACCCGCTAGGCGTCGGCATCGTCGTTGCTATCATCACCTATTTCTCGCTGATCGTCGGCGAGCTGGTGCCCAAGCAGATCGCGTTGCGTGATCCCGAGCGGGTCGCCGCCAGGGTCGCTCCGGCGATGACCATCCTCGCCACGGTGTCGGCGCCGCTGGTCTTCCTGCTCGACTTCTCCGGCCGCACCATATTGTGGCTGCTCGGTCAGCGCGGCGAAAGCGAGGAAAAGGTCACCGACGAGGAGATCAAGATGCTGGTCGCCGAGGCCGAGCATCACGGCACCATCGAATCCGACGAGCGGCGCATGATCGCCGGCGTCATGCGGCTTGGCGACCGCGCCGTGCGCGCGGTGATGACGCCGCGCACCGAAGTCGACTGGATCAATCTGCAATCCGACGAGGCGGCCATCCGCAAGCTGCTCATGGAAACCCAGCATTCGCGCCTGCCGGCAGGCGACGGCGGCGTCGACGTCATGGTCGGCGTCGTCCAGACGCGTGATGTGCTGGCCGCACTGCTTGCCGGCCGCGTGCTCGATCCGCGCAGGCATGTGCGCGCAGCCCCCATCGTCTACGACCAGGCCGACGCGCTCGATGTGCTGCAGAAGCTAAAGGAATCCGACGTGCCGATGGCGCTGGTGCATGACGAATACGGCCATTTCGAAGGCATCGTCACCCCGGCCGACATTCTGGAAGCCATCACCGGCGTGTTCCGCGCCGACACCGACGCCGGCGACGAGGAAAACGCGGTCAAGCGCGAGGACGGCTCGTGGCTGCTCGCCGGCTACATGCAGGCCGACGAGATGGCCGACATTCTCGGCATCGACCTGCCGGAAAACCGCGATTACGAAACCGTCGCCGGCTATGTGCTGTCGCATATGCACCATCTGCCGGCGACTGGCGAATGCGTCGACGCGCAGGGCTGGCGCTTCGAGGTGGTCGATCTCGACGGCCGCCGCATCGACAAGCTGATCGCCACCCGCCTGGCCGGCGCCCCTCGCGAGGCGGTGCGCTGACGGTCGACGCGATTTGCGGCATTTCGCTCTATCGTTCCCAGAAGGACTTGGCGATCTCTCCCTCGACCTGCTGTATCGTCAGGCCGATATCGTCGATCAGATGCGGATTGTCCTTCGACATTTGCCTGAGCTGCCAGCGAAAGCGTATCCGCTCGCGCCAGGTCCGATCGTGCCAGCTCGCGATGATGCTTCGCAGGGTCTTTAGGAGCCGGCGCGATGCCGGCCGCACGGGCGTTCCCGGCCGCGCTGCACAAGTGAGGGTATTGGTCATGGCAACCTCCATATGGTTTGAGGGCCTAGGGCTCTCGATGAGGTTGAATTCTGCGCGATACGGACGGCGCCGTAATTAAGCCCTCCCAAATAGTTCCCAAAACTTCCAAACGAGCTAGAGCGGCCCTATAGATGCGCCTATGCAGGGATCGCGTTTTGCCTTTGGTCCGTTCGTGCTTGATCCGCATGCGGGAACGCTGCTTCGGAACGATGTCCCCGTTGCCGTCGGCTATCGCGGGCTGAGCCTGCTTGCGGCACTCGTCGGGCGGCCCGGCGAAATCCTCGGAAAAGCCGAACTGATGGACGCCGCGTGGCCGGGCACGGCCGTCGAGGAAGGCAATCTCACCATCCAGATCGCGCAGCTGCGCAAGCTGCTTGGCCCCGTCGGCGACAACGGCGAATGGATATCCACCGTTCCGCGCGTCGGCTACCGTTTCACTGGGGCCGTCGAACAGCTGGGCGAGGCCAGGCGAAAACCCTTGCCGCTGCCCGACAAACCGTCGATAGCCGTGCTGCCCTTCGTCAATTTCAGCAACGATCCCGAGCAGGATCCCTTCGTGGATGGGTTGACGGAAGACCTGATCACCGACCTGTCCAGAATCTCCGGCCTGTTCGTCATCGCCCGCAACTCGACCTTTGCCTACAAGGGAAAAGCGATGGACGTGCGCGAGATCGCCGGGGATCTTGGCGTGCGCTACCTGTTGGAAGGCAGTGCAAGACGCGCCGCGGGGCGCGTGCGCATCAACGCACAGCTGGTCGACGCGATGAGTGGCGATCATCTGTGGGCGGAACGCTTCGATCGCGGCCTGGAGGATATCTTTGCCGTTCAAGACGAGGTGACGGCCAAGATCGTGGAAGCGCTGCTTGGCCGTCACCTCGTCTTGAACGGCAAAGAT
>NZ_RZRR01000204.1:0-7247 GCF_003998555.1 Mesorhizobium sp. M7A.F.Ca.CA.002.09.1.1
GAATCGGACTGAAGGCCGAGTAATAGACCCGCCGCAGATGGTAGCTGCCATAGAGCCGGGCGCTCGTGTGCAATATGCCGTCGTCGGATGTCTTGTCGGCGCCGATGATCATCTGCGTCGACTGGCCGCCCGGCGCAAAGCGTTCGCGCTTTTTGGTCTTCAAAGTCGGCTCGGCCTTCTCCTCCATCTTCTGGCGCAGCCTGGCCATGGAAAGCCGGATTGTCTCCGGCTTCTTCTCGGGCGCCAGCCGCTTCACACCCTCGTCGGTCGGCAGTTCGACATTGATCGACAGCCGGTCGGCATAGAGACCGGCCTGCTCGACCAGTTCGGCCGAGCTTTCCGGGATGGTCTTCAAATGGATGTAGCCGGAGAATTTCTCCTCCAGGCGCAGCCGGCGCGCCACCTCGACCATCTCGCCCATGGTCTCGTCCGGCGAGCGAACGACACCCGAGGACAGGAACAGGCCTTCTATGTAGTTGCGCCGGTAGAAATCCATGGTCAGCTTCACCACCTCGTCGATGCCAAAGCGGGCGCGCCGCACATTGGACGACGATCGGTTGATGCAGTAGCTGCAATCATAGATGCAGAAATTGGTCAGCAGGATTTTCAGCAGCGAAATGCAGCGGCCGTCCGGCGCGTAGGAATGGCAGATGCCCATGCCCTCGGTGGAGCCGATGCCGCCTGATTCCAGCGAGTCCTTTTTCGCCGCACCCGACGAGGCGCAGGACGCATCGTATTTGGCGGCATCGGAGAGGACAGCCAGTTTTTCACGGACGGTGAGTGCGCTCATCTGTTCATGATATGTTCTTATCCGCCCTTATGCCACCTCATTTGATGGAAACGGCGAAAAAGTGATCGCCCGCCCGGCCCTCAGACTTCGTGCAGATAGAGGTGGTAATCCAGTTCGCTGACCGTGCGTGCCACGCGCAGGTATTCGGACTGTTTGATCGCCACGAAGGTCCGGTGCAGGTCCTCGCCGAGCGCGTTCTTCAGGAAGCTGGACGCCCGGGCCGATTCGATCGCGGCGCGCCAGTCGACAGGCATGGTTGTGCGCGTGACCGCTGCCTCATAGCCGTTGCCGGTCGTTTCGGGCCCCGGATCGAGCCCTTCATCCATGCCCTTGATGATGCCGGCGAGCACGGTTGCGGCGATCAGATAGGGGTTGGCGTCGACGCCCGACGGCCGGTGCTCGATGCGCCGGTTCTTGGCGTCGCCGGCCGGCACACGCAGCGCCACCGATCGGTTGTTGACGCCCCATGTCGGTGCCACCGGCGCATAGGATTGCGAGACGAAGCGCCGCCAGGAATTGGCGTGCGGCGCAAACACCAGCATCGATTCCGCCATGGTCTGGATGAGGCCGCCGAGCCCTTGCAGCAGCGGCAGCGACCAGCTCTCGCCGCCGGCTTCGGCAAAGACGTTTCGGCCGGCTCTGTCCTGCAGCGAAACATGGAAATGCATGCCCGAGCCGGCGTATTTCTCGATCGGCTTGGCCATGAAGCAGGCGGTGACGCCGTGGCGGCGCGCCTGCGCCCGCACCAGCCGCTTCAGCATGACCAGGTCGTCGGCCGCCCGCATCACATCCTTGCGGTAGTTCAGCGTCAATTCGTACTGGCCGGGCGCATATTCGGAAATGACCGTCTCGGCCGGAATGCCTTGCGCCTTGGCTGCGGCATAGATGTCGGAAAACAGCGGCTCCATGCCGTGCAGATGATCAACGGAATAGACTTCCGTCTTGCCCGAGACGCGGCCGTCGAGCACGGCGCGCGCCGGCTGCACCTTGCCGTCGGCGTCGCGCTCATTGGCCAGCAGGAAGAATTCAAGTTCGAAGGCTCCGGCCGGATAGAGGCCCTTGGCCGCCAGGATGTCGACTTGCCGAGCCAACGCCAGCCGCGGATCCGACGACATCGGCCGGCCGTCGAGCATGTACATCGCCATCAGCAGCTGGCCACGTGGCGGGCTCGTGCCGTAGAGCGGCACCAGCGTACCGGGGATCGGCCATGCCCTGAGATCGCCGTCGCCGGTCGTCCAGATCAACCCGGTCTCGTGCACATCCTCGCCGGTGATGTCGAGGCCCAGGATCGAGATCGGCATATGGCGGCCGCCCTCGAAGATGCTCTTCAGCTCATGCCGGCGCACGATCTTGCCGCGGCCGACGCCATTGGCGTCGGTCAGCACGATATCGAAGGCTTCGATCTCGGGATGGGCGTCGAGAAAGGCGTGCGCCTCGGCGGATGTCGAGCCCGAAGGTGAGGTCATTGTGGCATTGGGATGGTCCATCGCCGCTTGTCTCATGCCCCAAGCTTTGCCGCAACCGCGCCGAAGGCGGTGATCAGCCGGTTGACCTGGGTCGCAGTGGTCGCCGGCGAGATCAGCATCATGTTGTGGAAGGGTGCGATCAGCACGCCGCGATTGATCAGCGCGACATGGATGGCGGCCTCCAGTTCCGGCGCATGCGCCACTTCCGCCTCGGCGCCATTGCGCAGCGGACCGGGCGCGCAGATGAACTCGACGCGGGCGCCGACACGGGAAACATGCCAGGGCAGGCGATAGCGATCGATCACGCCGGTCAACCCGGCATCGAGCCGCCGCGCCAGGTGATCCATGCGGTCATAATTTTCCGGCGTCATCACCTCTTCAAGCGCGGCGCGCATCGCTGCGAACTGCAGCGGGTTGGCCGAGAGCGTCGTGCCCATGCCGGAATAGCCCGGCTCCTTGGTCCTGTTGTAGTCCGCGTAGCGCGAGGCGACGTCGTCGCTCATGCCCCAGACACTGGCCGGCACGCCGCCGGCGATCGGCTTGCCCAGGACGAAGAAGTCCGGGTCGAGACCATATTTCCTCGTGTAGCCGCCGGGGCCGGTCGAGATCGTGTGCGTCTCGTCGATCAGAAGCAGTGTGCCGGCTTGGCGTGTCAGTTTGCGCAGGGCGTCATGGTAGCCCGGATCGGCAAGCACCATGCAGGAGTTGGTCAGCACCGGTTCGGCGATGACGCAGGCGACGTCCTTATCCCCAAGCGCGGCTTCGAGTGCTGAGATGTCGTTGAACTCGAGGACCTTGGCCGTACGCGTCAGGTCGCGAAACTCGCCCGCCAATCCCGGCCGGTTGACGGGCTTGCCGTCGATCAGCCGCACCATCGTCTCGTCGACCGAGCCATGGTAGCAGCCGTTGAAGACAAGGATCTTCTCCCGGCCGGTGACGGCGCGGGCGACGCGCAATGCAAAACGGTTTGCGTCGGTTGCCGTCGTCGCGATCTGCCAGAATGGCAGGCCGAAGCGCTGCTGCAGCAGCGGCCCGATGGCCAGCGCATCTTCCGAAGGCAGCATATAGGTCAGGCCACGTCCGGCCTGGCGGCGGATGGCGCGCGCCACCGGCGGCGGCGAATGGCCGAACATCGAGCCGGTGTCGCCAAGGCAGAAATCGTCGAGCTTGTTTCCGTCGATGTCGGTGATCGTGGCGCCCTTGGCGCTGTCGACCAGGATCGGAAACGGCGTCGGCCAGTCGTTCATCCAGTGCATCGGCACGCCGCCGAAGAAGCCGGGCAGGCCGTTGCCGACCTTTACCTGAGATTGCGGCCGCGCCTTGCGGAAGGCTGCCCCCTCGGTCTCGCGCAGATCGGCAATGCGGTCGCGGCCGATGCCGCCGATGGACGTCTTGGACATATCGCTGTGCATGAAAACCCCTCTGGTCGATTCCTCTTAGCCAATCCGTGTCTGCATCCGCAATTGGCCGCGCATCTGTCCTGCGTTGGCTCAGCCTTTGGCGGCGGCGCTTGACCGTGCTGCCGAAGTCGGCGCCAATATGAGCGGGAATTGAGGGGGAGGGGTAATGAGGACGGTCATCTGTGTGGCGATGCACCTGTCGTCGGCGAGCGCGGCCTTCGCCTCGGGCGGCATCTGGTGCTCCACCGACGACCCGGCGGCGACATTCGAGGTCGAGGCCGGCGTCACCAGAGGCATGGGCGGGCCGACCTTCAACTTTCGCGGCAACCTCGAAATTCTGAGCCGGCCTGCCAGCGACAGCCTGCGCAAGACCGTGTTCGAGGATTCCAACCTGACGCAGTACTGGCTCGACGGCAAGGAATTGCGGCTGAACATCTATCGTGAGCACGAGGCCGCGCAAAAGATCAACTCGGTCGAACTGACGATCCTGACCAGGACCAGCGACGAAGGCGTCTACGACGGGAGCTATACGCTCTCCATCTACGACGCCGCAGCGGATACGGACCAGGACGGCAAACCGGTCGAAATCAGCGGCAAAGTGTCGTGCGGAGCGGAGTGAGCGGGGTCAGGCCGTGATGTCGATGACGCCGCAGTCGCCTGCCGCGCTGCCGAAGGCGACGCGGCGTTCTTCCTTGTCCCACATCATCGAGGTGATGGCGCCCTTGCCCGGCCGCCGCAACAGCACTTCCTTGGCGTCGGCAAAACGCACCGCCATCACCATGCCGTCATCATAGCCGACGGCGACGACATCCTGGCTCGGGTGACAGGCGACAGCCGTCACCATGGCATTGCCGCGCGTGCCGAGTTCCAGCGGTGCCTTGCCCATCGGCCCGTCCTTGCCGGAAAACGGCCAGACGATCGCCGCCGGCGCGCCGGAACTCGCAAGCCACTTGCCCTTTACGCTCCACGACAGGCTTTTGACCTTGCCGGGATAGCCGGTCATGCGCATGTGCTTGCCGTCGGCGAGCTTCCACCCGTGCAATGCGTTTTCTTGCATGGTGGTGACGAGGAAGGCGCCATCCGGCGAGAAGGTGATGCCGGTATGGGCGCCGGCCCATTCGAGTTCCACCGGCTTGCCCTCGGCGGCCGGGAAATGCAGCGTCGCGCCATTGTAGCGGGCGACGCCGAAGCGCATGCCCTTGGGCGAGAAGGCCAGCCCCTCCACCGAACGCGGATGGACGAATTCCCTGGTCTTGCCGTCGGCGAAGCGCACGAAGGCAGTCTTGCCTGAGGCATAGGCGATGGCGCCTTGCGGCCCGGCGGCAACGCTGGTGATCCACTTCCTGGCCGCGCTTGCCAATTCCGTGGCCTCGCCGCCCGTTTTCACGGCAAACACCTTGCCGTCCTCGCCGCCGGTGATCAGCCGGTCATTGGCCGCATCATGGAAGGCGGCGAGCAGCCCGTCATTGGCCTGAACCGTCTTGTGGCCATGGTCGAGCCGATGGATGGCGCCGTCGGCCATCGCGAAATGCGGCACGTCGCCGAGAAAGGCGGCGGCGATGCAATGGCCTTCGAGGTCTAGGGGGGCGACTGTGGGCATCAGGGAACCATTCCAATGAAGTTTGTTGCCATCCCCGGGAAGTCGCCAGCGCGGCCGGGTGTGGCGCCAACCTTCTCCCCTTGTGGGAGAAGGTGGATCGGCGCGCAGCGCCGAGACGGTTGAGGGGTGTTGGACGGATCGCCGTCGGTGCCCAGCTGGAGCACCCCTCATCCGACCGAGCTTCGCACGGCCACCTTCTCCCACAAGGGGAGAAGGACAGAAGGGGCAGCGCTAGCGTTATAAGGCTTGGAAATCAAGCCGCCTGGCAGGCGTCAAAACTCTTCTTCAGCCGCTCGGCGTCGAGTTCCCTGCCGATGAACACCAGCCGGCTCTCGTGCTTTTCGCCGTCTTTCCAGGCGCGCTGGTGGTCGCCTTCGATGATCATGTGCACGCCCTGGATGACATAGCGCTCGTCGTCGCCCTTGAGCGCGATGATGCCTTTCAGCCGCAGGATGTTGGGGCCTTCCATCTGGGTGATCTTCTCGATCCAGGGGAAGAATTTCTTCGGATCCATCTCGCCGCCGCGCAGCGACACCGATTGCACCGTCACGTCATGAATGTCCGAAGCATGCGCGTGATGGTGGTGGTCGTGCCCGTCATGATCATGGTGGTGGTGATCGTGGCCGTCGTGGTCATGATGATCGTGATCGTCATGCGCCTCGAGGAAGTGCGGATCGTTTTCCAGTGCCCGGGACAGATCGAAAGCGCCGCGGTCGAGTACTTCGGTCAGGTCAACGCCGGCGCGGGTGGTACGATGGATCTTTGCCGCCGGATTGATGGCGCGGATCGTTGCCTCGACCTTGGCGAGTTCTTCTGACGTGACGAGGTCGGTCTTGTTGAGCACGACGACGTCGGCGAAGGCGATCTGGTCCTCGGCTTCCTTGGAATCCTTGAGCCGCAACGGCAGGTGCTTGGCGTCGACCAGCGCCACCACCGCGTCAAGCCTGGTCTTGGAGCGCACATCGTCGTCCATGAAGAAGGTCTGCGCCACCGGCACCGGATCGGCGAGCCCGGTGGTCTCGACGACGATGGCGTCGAAGCGGCCGGGGCGGCGCATCAGGCCCTCGACGACACGGATCAGGTCGCCGCGCACCGTGCAGCAGATGCAGCCATTGTTCATCTCGTAGATTTCCTCGTCGGATTCCACGATCAGATCGTTGTCGATGCCGATTTCACCGAACTCGTTGACGATGACGGCGTAGCGCTTGCCGTGGTTTTCCGACAGGATGCGGTTGAGCAGCGTCGTCTTGCCGGCGCCGAGATAGCCGGTGAGAACGGTTACGGGGATTTGCGTCTGTGCGTCGCTCATGGCTTGCCTCGAAAGTGCTGGGCCGCAAAAGATCCGGCCCTCAAAAGGGATTGTCGGTTCCATATAGGATGTGTGCCGGGCTTTTGCACGGGGCAAACCGATGGGCCAAACCGGCTTGCTACAATACCGGATTTTGACTGGCGAAAGCCGCTGTGATTGCCTAGCTCGGGATGCGGAAGGTCAATTTGAGAGGCAAGATATGTCCGGCAAGCCATCCTCCTTCTCATTGAGCCGGCGCCAGGCGCTCGGGTTGATCGCGGTCACCGCCGGAGGTGGTGCCTTCCTGCCGGCCTCGGCAATGGCCGCTCAATCTTCGGCTGCCCAGGCTTCACCCTATGCCGGACTGGCCTTGTTCGAAAACGGCGCCGGTGTCTGCACCATTACGCCTGAAGTGACCGAGGGACCGTTCTATTTCGACCCGAAACTCGAACGTGCCGATGTCACCGAAGGCAAGAAAGGTATTGCCCTTGACGTCCGGCTGCAGGTTGTCGACGTGGACTGCCGCCCACTTGCCGGCGCCCGCGTCGATATCTGGCATTGCGACGCGCAGGGCGCCTATTCCGGCTATCCCGGACAGGGTGACGGCCGCGACGTCGACACGTCGGGCCAGACCTTCCTGCGTGGTTGGCAGAAAACCGATGCAAGCGGCATCGTCTCCTTCGCCACGATCTATCCCGGCTGG
>NZ_RZRR01000205.1:0-7239 GCF_003998555.1 Mesorhizobium sp. M7A.F.Ca.CA.002.09.1.1
GGAACTTGCCAAGGCATTCGATGCGACCGGCAACCACTGGGTGGACGGCGCCATTGCCGGCTCCGGCGGCACGGCGCGGCCGATCATGATCAGCCGCATCACCGGTGGCGATCCGATGGGCGCCACGCAGTTCAACCACGGCCGGCAGGCGGAAGAGTTGGTGCAGGCCGGCCTGATGCGCGACCTCACCGACGTCGCCACCAAGGGCAAGTGGACTGATGTCGTGCGGCCGAAGAGCCTGCTCGACGGCTGCACCATCGACGGCAAGATCTATTGCGTGCCCGTCAACATCCATTCCTGGCAGTGGCTGTGGCTGTCCAACGAAGCCTTCGCGAAGGCCGGCGTGCCGTTGCCGAAGGACTGGAATGAATTCGTGGCGGCAGCGCCGGCACTGGAGAAGGCCGGCATCATCCCGCTCGCCGTCGGCGGGCAAGCCTGGCAATCCTCCGGTGCCTTCGACGTGCTGCTTGCGGCTGTGGGCGGCACGGACACGTTCCTCAAGGTCTACAAGGACAAGGATGCCAAGTTCGCCGCCGGGCCCGAAGTCGCCAAGGTCTTCAAGGCCGCGGACGATGCCCGCAAGATGGCGAAGGACACCAATGTGCAGGACTGGAACCAGGCGACCAACCTGGTCATCACCGGCAAGGCGGGTGGCCAGATCATGGGCGACTGGGCACAGGGCGAGTTCCAGGTTGCCGGCAAGACCGCCGGCAAGGACTATACCTGCCTGCCGGGCCTTGGGCTGAACGAGGTCATAGCCACGGGCGGCGACGCCTTCTACTTCCCGCTGCTCAAGGATGCCGACAAGAGCAAGGCGCAGGAGGTGCTGGCCGAGACGCTGCTCGATCCCAAGACGCAGGTTGCCTTCAATCTGAAGAAGGGTTCCCTGCCGGTGCGCGGCGACGTCGATCTCAACGCGGCGAACGACTGCATGAAGAAAGGCCTCGCCATCCTCGCCAAGGGCGCCGTCATTCCATGGACGGACCAACTGCTTTCGCAGGACACCCAGAAGCAGAAGGAAGACCTTTTCGCCGAATTCTTCGCCAAGCCGGAATTGACCGTCGAAGACGCACAGAAGCGCTTCGCCGACCTCATCGCTTCGGCGGACTGACGCTGGCGGCAAGCCACCTCGCTCCCGGCCTTGCGAATGCAGGGCCGGGAATGCACCGCCCTTACCCAGCCGGCTGACGAGATGAGCAAGAGCGAACGCCCCAACCTTCTGTTCCGCAACCTCAATGCGAAGGTCGCCTCGATCCCGATGATCCTCACCGCCATGGTGGTTTTCGTCGGCGGCACCGTTTGGACGGTGCTCTATTCCTTCACCAATTCGAAGCTCTTGCCGCGGCTGAATTTCGTCGGGCTCGACCAATATTACCGGCTGTGGGCGACGCCGCGCTGGCTGATCTCGATCGAGAACCTGCTGATCTACGGCGCGATCTCGCTGGTGTTCTCGCTGGTCATCGGCTTCCTGCTTGCAGCACTGCTCGATCAGAAGATCCGCTTCGAGGACACGTTGCGCACCATCTTCCTCTATCCTTTCGCGCTCTCCTTCATCGTCACCGGCCTGGTCTGGCAGTGGCTGCTCAATCCGGATTTCGGCATCCAGCATGTGGTCCGTGACTTAGGCTGGACGAGCTTCAGCTTCGACCCGCTCTACAATTCCAGCATCGTCATCTACGGCATATCGATCGCGGCGCTGTGGCAAGGCACAGGGCTCATCATGTGCCTGATGCTGGCTGGCCTGCGCGGCATTGACGAGGACATCTGGAAGGCGGCGCGGGTGGATGGGATCCCGATGTGGAAGACCTATCTGTTCATCGTCATCCCGATGATGCGGCCGGTCTTCATCACCACGCTCGTCATCATCGCTGCCGGCATCGTCAAGGTCTATGACCTCGTCGTGGCCCAGACCAGCGGCGGCCCAGGCATCGCCTCCGAAGTGCCGGCCAAATACGTCTACGACTATATGTTCTTCGCCCAGAACCTCGGCCAGGGCTTTGCTGCCTCGACCATGATGCTGCTCTCGGTGGTGATCGTCATCGTGCCCTGGGCCTATCTCGAGTTCGGGCGGCGCAAATGAGCATGGCAGACATCACCGCTCAAGCAAGCACCGCCGCCGGCGCGCGCCAGGGCATCACCGATCCCTACGGCCCGAAGCCGCGCCGCGTGATTTCGCGCCGCAACGTCTTCCTATACGGCACATTGTTCGTCATGGCGGTCTACTACCTCTTGCCGCTCTACGTCATGGTCGTCACCTCGCTCAAGGGCATGCCGGAGATCCGGCTCGGCAACATCTTCTCACCGCCGCTCGAGATCACTTTCGAACCGTGGGTCAAAGCGTGGTCGACTGCCTGCACCGGCCTTAACTGCGACGGGCTCTCGCGCGGCTTCTGGAATTCGGTGCGCATCACCGTGCCGTCAGTGCTGCTGTCGATCGCCATCGCCTCGGTGAACGGTTATGCACTGGCCAATTGGCGCTTCAAGGGCGCCGATACGTTCTTCATCATCCTGATCGTCGGCGCCTTCATTCCCTACCAGGTGATGATCTATCCGATCGTCATCATCCTGCGCGAGATCGGCCTCTATGGCAGCCTCAGCGGGCTGGTGATCGTCCATTCCATTTTCGGCATGCCGATCCTGACGCTGCTGTTCCGCAATTATTTCTCCTCGATGCCGGAGGAGCTGTTCCGGGCGGCACGTGTCGACGGTGCCGGCTTCTGGGGCATCTTCCTGCGCATCATGCTGCCGATGTCGCTGCCGATCTTCGTCGTCGCCATCATCCTGCAGGTGACCGGCATCTGGAACGACTTCCTGTTCGGCGTCGTCTACACCCGCCCCGACACCTATCCGATGACGGTGCAGCTCAACAACATCGTCAATTCGGTGCAAGGCGTGAAGGAGTACAACGTCAATATGGCCGCAACCATCCTGACCGGGCTTGTGCCGCTCATCGTCTACTTCATCTCCGGCAAGCTTTTCGTACGTGGCATCGCCGCCGGCGCGGTGAAGGGGTGATGGCGATGACGGCAGCCAACGATACCAGCGTTTCGATCCAGGACCTGTCGCTGAATTTCGGCGCGGTGACCGTCCTGGAGACGCTCAATCTGGATGTCGCCGATGGCGAGTTCATCGTGCTGCTCGGGCCGTCCGGCTGCGGCAAGTCGACCTTGCTCAACTGCATTGCCGGCCTGCTCGACGTTTCCGAAGGCCGCATCTTCATCAAGGGCAAGAACGTCACCTGGGAAGAGCCCAAGGACCGCGGCATTGGCATGGTGTTCCAGTCCTATGCGCTCTATCCGCAAATGACGGTGGAGAAGAACCTGTCCTTCGGGCTGCGTGTCGCCGGCACGCCAAAAGAAGAGATCGCCAAGCGGATCACGCGGGCGGCTGAAATCCTGCAGATCGAACCGCTGCTGCAGCGTAAGCCGGCCGCACTTTCCGGCGGCCAGCGCCAGCGCGTCGCCATCGGACGGGCGCTGGTGCGCGATGTCGACGTGTTCCTGTTCGACGAGCCGCTGTCCAATCTCGACGCCAAGCTGCGCGCCGAACTGCGCGTCGAGATCAAGCTGCTGCATCGCAAGCTGCAGAACACCATGATCTACGTCACCCACGACCAGATCGAGGCGATGACGCTGGCCGACCGCATCGCGGTGATGAAGGGCGGCGTCATCCAGCAACTCGATGCGCCGCAGACCATCTACAACCGTCCGGTCAACCGCTTCGTCGCCGGCTTTCTCGGTTCGCCCGCAATGAACTTCGTCGATGGCCACCTGGAAGACGCCGACGGCGGCTGGCGGTTCGCGGCCGGGGATATCAAGATCCCGCTCGGCACTTACGACTTTGCCAAGCCTCCGGCTCCCGGCCCCGTCACATTCGGTATCAGGCCCGAGCATGTCAGCCTGAACAGCGGCACCGGCTGGCCGTTCTCGATGGCCGCCAATGTCGAGGTGGTCGAACCCATGGGCTCCGACACGCTGGTCTGGCTGAAGCTTGCCCAGCAGAATTTCAGCGTCCGAGTGACCTCGGAACGCACGCCCAAGAACGACGAGGCGGTGACGCTTGGATTCGATCCGATGCGCGCCTCGCTTTTCGACACCGCAACCGGCACACGCATCTAGCTTCCGAGAACCAACCTTCCAACGACGATCCCCAAGCAAAACGGACAGAGACGATGAATTGGTCATTCCAACTTTACAGCGCCCGCAATTTCCAACCCTGGGACGGTGTGCTCGCCATGCTCGGCAAGCTCGGCTACGCCCAGGTCGAAGGTTTCGGCGGCGTCTATGATGATCCCCAGGCATTCCGCGCCGAGCTCGACAGGAACGGGCTTGCCATGCCGACTGGGCATTTCTCGATCGACGCGCTCGAGAACGATTTTGACGGCGTGCGCAGAACCGCCGACGCACTCGGTATCACGCTGCTCATCTGTCCTTTCCTGATGCCCGACCAGCGGCCATCCGACGTGGCCGGCTGGCGTGGTTTCGGCGAACGCCTGGCCAAGGTCGGTGATGCCGCGAAAAAGGCCGGCTACGGCTTTGCCTGGCACAATCATGATTTCGAGTTCAAGAAACTTGCCGACGGATCGGTGCCGCAGGACCACATCCTGTCATCCGCGCCCGATGTCAGCTGGGAGATGGACGTTGCCTGGGTGGTGCGCGGCGGCGATGATCCGCTGCCGTGGATCGAGAAACACGGCAAGCGCATCAGCGCCGTCCACGTCAAGGACATGGCCAAGCCCGGCGAGGGGCTGGATGAGGATGGCTGGTCGGATGTCGGCCATGGCACCATCGACTGGGCCGCCCTGATCAAGGTGTTGCGTGCCAGGAGTGCTGCCCAATACTACGTCATGGAACAGGACAACCCCAACGACATCGAGCGTTTCGCCCGCCGCTCCATCGCAGCCGCCAAAACCTATTAGGAGCAACCAGCATGGCAAAGAAACTTGGCATCGGCGTGATCGGCTGCGGCAACATCTCGAAGGCGTATTTTTCGCTGGCGCCGCTGTTCCGCGGCATTGAAATGCGTGCCTGCGCCGACATCAACATGGAGGCGGCCAAGGCTCGGGCGAAGGAGTTCAAGCTGCGCGCCGACACCGTCGAAGACCTGCTCAAGGCCGACGACATCGACATCATCGTCAACCTGACCATCCCGGCGGTGCACTATGAGGTGTCAAAGCAGATCCTCGACGCCGGCAAGCACGTCTATTCGGAAAAGCCGTTCGTGCTGTCGGTCAAGGAAGGGCTCGACCTTAAGAAGCGGGCGGAGAAAAAGGGTCTGCGCATCGGCTCGGCGCCAGACACTTTCCTCGGCGGCGCGCACCAGCTGGTACGCAACCTGATCGACACCGGCAAGCTTGGCAAGGTCACGAGTGGCACGTGCCATGTCATGGGCCACGGCATGGAGCACTGGCACCCCAATCCGGATTTCTTCTTCCAGCCAGGCGCGGGGCCGGTGCTCGACATCGGACCATATTACATCACCAATCTGATCCAGCTGATCGGGCCGGTGAAGCAGGTCGCGGCCTTCGCGACGACGCCGGCCAAGGAGCGCACGATCAGTTCAAAGCCGCGCGCGGGTGAAAAGATACCGGTCAACACGCCGACAACCATCCACGGGCTGCTGGAGTTCGAGAACGGCGCCGTTATCACGCTCAACACCAGCTGGGACGTCTGGGCCCACGGCCACGCGCCGATGGAGCTTTATGGCGAGGCGGGTACGGTGTTTGTGCCGGACCCGAACTTCTTCGGTGGTGACGTTCGCTTCACCGTCGCGGCCAAGCCGGTCAAGAAGCTGCCGAACTGGCCGCATCCGTTCGGCGTGCCCAACGAGATGCATTCGCAAGGCATGATGGCCAACTACCGCACGTCAGGCCTTGCCGATATGGCGGTGGCGATCGCGGAAGGTCGGCCGCACCGCTGTTCGATGGAGCTGGCGCTGCACGCCGTCGACGTGATGACCAGCCTGCTGCGTTCCGGCGAAACCGGCAAGTTCGTCGCCATGCAGACCACCTGCGAACGGCCGGCCGCACTTGGCGTCAAGGAAGCCAAGGCGCTTTTGGCGAAGAAGAAATAGGGCAGCACACCTCAACCCTCTCCCCGTTTCGACGGAGAGAGGGTAAGGGTGGGGGGCAGAGCCAACTCGCCGCGTTGTGACGAATGCAGCCGACCGGCTCGTTTCCATTCGAGGATTTTCCGATGCCCTACACGCCCGCCGAAAATCGTTACGAGAAAATGGTCTACAACCGCTGTGGCCGCTCCGGCCTGAAGCTGCCGGCGATCTCGCTGGGCCTGTGGCACAATTTCGGCAACGACACGCCGCACAAGACCAAGCAGGCGATCGCGCGCAAGGCCTTCGACCTCGGCATCACGCATTTCGACCTCGCCAACAATTACGGTCCGCCGCCCGGTTCTGCCGAAACCGCCTTCGGTGAGATCCTGCGCACCGACTTCGCTGCCTACCGCGACGAACTGATCATCTCGACCAAGGCCGGTTACCAGATGTGGGCCGGGCCCTACGGCGAATGGGGTGGGCGCAAATACATTCTGGCCAGCCTCGACCAGAGCCTCAAGCGGATGGGGCTCGACTATGTCGATATCTTCTATTCGCACCGTTTCGATCCCGACACGCCGCTGGAAGAAACGATGGGTGCGCTCGACCATGCCGTGCGCTCGGGCAAGGCGCTCTATGCCGGCATCTCGTCCTACAATTCGCAGCGCACGCGCGAGGCGGCCGATATCTTGAAGCAGCTTGGCACGCCTTGCGTCATCCACCAGCCGAGCTATTCGATGCTGAACCGCTGGGTGGAGGAAGACGGCTTGCTCGACACGCTCGAAGGGCTCGGCGTCGGCTCCATCGTGTTCTCGCCGCTGGCGCAAGGCATGCTGACGGACAAGTATCTCGGCGGCATTCCGGACGGCAGCCGTGCGTCGCAGGGCAAGTCGCTGAAGACAGCCTTCATCAACGACAAGACCATCGCCAACATCAAGGCGCTCGACGCCATCGCCGGCAGGCGCGGACAGACGCTGGCGCAGATGGCGCTGGCCTGGGTGCTGCGCAAGGGGAGGGTGACCTCGGCACTGATCGGCGCCAGCCGGCCGGAGCAGGTCGAGGACTGCGTCGGCGCGCTCAAGGCGCTCGACTTCAGCGATGCCGAACTCGCCGAGATCGACACATACGCGCGCGAATCCGACATCAATCTGTGGGCGGCTTCTGCCGAGCGCAAAGGCCCGCCGAGGAAAT
>NZ_RZRR01000206.1:0-7225 GCF_003998555.1 Mesorhizobium sp. M7A.F.Ca.CA.002.09.1.1
GCGTCAGATAGATGAAGCGGCTGATGAACCCGGCGCCGTCCATCTCGGCGGCTTCCTTCTGCTCGCCGTCGAGCGACTGCAGCGCGGTCAGAAGAATGAGCGTCGCGAAGGGCAGCCACTGCCAGGCGACGATGATGATGATCGCCAGCATCGGATGTTGCCCGAACCAGTCGATCGGCTGGGCCCCGAAGAAGCGGGCTATGTCGGCGAACACCCCGTATGGCGGGTGCATGATCATGTTCTTCCAGACCAATGCGGCCACCGGCGGCATGACGAAGAACGGCGAGATGACGAGGATGCGCACGATGCCCTGGCCCCACATCGGCTGGTCGATCAGCAGCGCCAGAAGGATACCGCCGATCACCGTGATCAGGAGCACGCTGACCACCAAGGTGAGCGTGTTGAGGATCGACTGCAGGAAGGCCGGGTTGGAATAGAACAGCGCGTAATTCGAGAAGCCGACGAAGCCGTCGCGGATCGGATTGAGCGGGTTGTACTGCTGGAAGGAGAACCAGATGGTGATGACCAGCGGCACGATCATCCAGACGAACAGCAGCACCACGGATGGCGCCATCATGAAACGGGCAAGCGAACGGGTCTGCTGAGTAGCCATGACGGTCACCCTTCACTGGTCAGACGGAATTTTCAAAGGCGTTAAAGGCGGCCGCCCGAACTGGGAACTCGGGCGGCCGTTGCCGGTCAAGGAGGCGACCGGCAGTCGGCACCGGGAGGAGCCTTACTTGATGTATCCGCCCTCGGTCATTGCCGCGGTGGCAGCGTCCTGGGCCTGCTTCAGCGCGTCGTCGACGCTCGACTGGCCGGCAAGCGCCGCCGAGAAGAGCTGGCCGACCGTGGTGCCAAGGCCCTGGAACTCAGGGATGGCGACGAACTGGACGCCGACATAGGGCACCGGCTTGACCGTCGGATGCGTCGGATCGGCGGCGTTGATGGAGTCCAGCGTCATCTTGGCGAACGGAGCGGCCTTCTGGTACTCGGCATTGGCGTAGAGCGAGGAGCGCGTGCCCGGAGGAACGTTGGCCCAGCCTTCCTTCGAAGCGACGAGCTCCGCATAGTGCTTGCTGGTCGCCCAGGAGACGAACTTCTCGGCGGCATCCGCTTTCTGCGTGCCGGCGGGGATGGCCAGCGACCAGGCCCACAGCCAGTTGCCGCGCTTGCCCAGGCCATTGTCGGGCGCCAGCGCATAGCCGACCTTATCGGCGACGGTCGAGTTCTTCGGGTCCGAAACGAAGGACGCGGCGACCGTGGCGTCGATCCACATGCCGCATTTGCCCTGCTGGAACAGCGCCAGGTTTTCGTTGAAGCCGTTGGAGGAAGCCCCCTCGGGGCCGTCGGCCTTCATCAGGTCGACATAGAACTGCAACGTGTTCTTCCATTCCGGCTGATCGAACTGCGGCTTCCAGTTCTCGTCGAACCAGCGGGCGCCGAAGGAGTTCGACATGGCGGTCAGGAAAGCCATGTTCTCGCCCCAGCCGGCCTTGCCGCGCAGGCACACGCCGTTCACGCCATTGGCGCGGTCGGTCATCTTGTCGGCGGCCTGCTTGATGAAGTCCCAGGTCGGCGCGTCGGGCATCTTCAGCCCGGCCTTGTCCATCAGGTCCTTGCGGTACATGACGAAGGAGCTTTCGCCGTAGAAGGGCGCGGCATAAAGCTTGCCGTCGACCGAAAGGCCGCCAGCAATGGCCGGGATGATGTCCTTGGCGTCGTAGTCGTCGCCGAGCTTGTCGAGCGGCAAAAGCCAGCTCTGCTTGGCCCAGATCGGAACCTCATAGGTGCCGATGGTCATCACGTCGTACTGGCCGCCCTTGGTGGCGATGTCGGTGGTGACGCGCTCGCGCAGCACATTCTCTTCGAGCGTAACCCAGTTGAGCTGGATGTCGGGGTTCGCCTTGGTGAAGTCCTCGGTCAGCTTTTGCATGCGGACCATATCGCCATTGTTGACGGTGGCGATGGTGATGGATTCGGCGTGTGCGGCGAACGCAAGCGTGCTGGCCGACAACAAGCCCAGGGTGAGCGTGCGAAGTTTCATCAAATTCCTCCCTTGAACCAAGATGAGCATTTGCCTTGGCTTTGGGCAATTACTCACTTGGCGTGAATTATGTCAAGTCGGATTCGATGCTGCAGCGCAGCACCCGGGCGACACCGCAGGCCGGGACGAGCGGAAATTGCCAGGACGAAGAGCGTCCCGGCCGGATACAGTGCGGCAACAGCGGATGGATCTGCGAGACCAGGTGCAGCCCGCAAGCTTGCCGGTCAGCAGGCGATCTCGGCCAGCAGCCAGTCGCGGAAGGCACGGATCTTCGGCACGTTGCGGCGCGCTTCGGGGTAGACCAGCCAAAAGGCATGGCCGTCGTCGCCAACCAGATCGAAAGGCTGGATCAGGCGCCCACCGGCAAGTTCCGCCTTGAACAGCGCCCTGGTCAGGATCGCGACGCCATGACCGGCGATCGCCGCGTTGGCCTCATAGGCCTGCGCGCCCATGCTGCTGCCGGGCCGTTTGGCGAGATCGTGCGAGTGCACGCCGGCAGCCTCGAACCATTGCGTCCACCAGATGTCGCCGGGATCGAGGATCGGCAGCCGCAACAGGTCCGCCGGTTCCCTGACGCCGCCGATGCTTGCCGCGAGCTTCGGGCTCAGCATCGGCGTGAAATCGGCATCGAGCAGCTTGTAGGCTTCCAGCCCCGGCCATTTGCCGCCGCCCGACCGGATGGCGAGGTCGACATCCTCGCGGGCGAAATCCGTCAGCCGGCTCGATGTTTCGAGCCGCACGGCAAGGGAGGGATGAGCGATCTGGAATGAGCCCAGATGGTGCGCCAGCCAGTTCGAGGCAAAGGTCAGCACCGTCGTGACGCACAGCAATCCGTCGGCGCCGCCACGCGCCGCCGCATAGGCCTGGCCGAGAATGGCGAAGGCCTCGCTGACCGCTGGCGCAAGGCGCTGTCCAGCCTCGGTGAGTGCGATCTGGCGCGGCCGGCGCAGGAACAGCGGCGCGCCGACCCGTTCCTCCAGCACCTTGATCTGATAGCTGACCGCCGCTTGCGTCATGGCAAGTTCCTCGGCCGCCTTGGTGAAGGAAAGATGCCGCGCCACCGCTTCGAACACCCGGATCGCCTGCAGCGGCGGAAGCTGTGAAACCTGCCGAGAGCTGAGGTCCGGCATAAAGCCTCCTTATGGGTCCTTATCGACGTTCGATTGGCAAAGGCCGCCGTCAAGACCGACATTTCCAGTCAACCCGTCATTCGGGTTCAGGATAGCGAAGGTTGACGATCATGACCATGGCGCAGCAAAAATGCACTTCCGCACCCGATCATCGCTGGTTTTCGTGGCTGACGGATGGATTCGGCTGGTTCGCAGCCAAAAAACGGGCACATCTCGACATCAGGGACCTGTCGCCGCATCTGCAGCGCGATCTCGGTTTTCTCGATGGCAACGACCATTTCGGGCGGCACAGCTAGCGCGGTTGGTTTTATCGCAAATCAGTTGTGCTTCCGGTCAGATGCTGGCGAGCAGCGCGGCGGCGGTCCGTTCATCGGTGATGAGGCCGTTGATCAGCCGCCGGTTCGCGGCCGCCAGAATGCCCGGCAGCTTTCGTTCTCCCATCGCCAGTGCGATGACCAGCGATTTCTCGCGTGACGGCAGCGACGCCGACGACACCCGGTCGTTGGTGATGCCCTCGATCATGCGGCCTTCCCTATCGAACACCCAGCCGACGATCTCGGCGATGCCCCCGGCCTTCTGCAGCGCCTTCAATTCGCTCTCCGAAATGAAGCCGTCCTCGTAGAGCGGCGCCTTGGGGCCGAGGTCGCCGATGCCGATGAAGGTGACGTCAGCCTCGGCGGCAAGCGCAAGCGTCGGCTGGATCATCGGCTGGTTGAGCAGCATCTCGCGCTCCTCCGGCGACGAGGCGATGACCGGCAGCGGCATCGGAAACGAACGCGCCTTGACCCTGTCGGCCATGGTGAAGATGACGTTGTAGAAAGCGGCCGAGCCGTCCGGCGAGATGTTGCCGGTCAACGACACCACCTTGTGCTGCGGGCATTCCATCGGCGGCAGCTGCTCGATCGCCGCCTTCAGCGTGCGCCCGGTGCCGATCGCCATGACGATCGGGGTCGGTGAACGCAACCGTCGCTCGATCTCGGCGGCAGCCGCCTCGGCGATGCCGATCGTGGTCGAGGACGAGTTGGGGTCGCTCGGCACCACTTCGACCAGATCGAGCGCAAAGCGCGATCTCAGCCGTGCCGCCAGATCGAGGCAGTTGGCGATCGGATGGTCGACGCGAACCTTGATCAAGCCCTCCGACACCGCCAGCGATACCAGCCGCTGCGCCGTTTGCCGCGAGATGCCAAGCGTCGAAGCGATCTGGTCCTGTGTGTTGCCGGCAACATAATAAAGCCAGCCGGCGCGTGCCGCATCGTCCAGCCTGTTGCTGCCACCATCCTGCCGGCTATTCAAAGTCCTGCCTCCCGAGACCGCCGGTCATGAGAGCGGCCCATGCCCACTTTCGCAGGGAACGGCCTGCTGCGCAATTGTCAAATCTCGGGGGCAATTGCTTGCTGTCCCTCGGCGTAGGCACGGCCCAGTTTCTCGTCTCCCCACGATGTCTGTCTCGCCAAGAGACTTGGCTGCGGTCCCGGCAGGCGGCACGTTCTTGCGCTCCGAAGGTTTATCTCCCGGCTCAAACCCTTTAAGGGATGGCAAAAAGGAGCCTCGCATGACGCCGAAAGCGGTTTTCTGGGACATGGACGGCACGCTGGTCGACAGCGAACCGCTGCACGAAGCTGCCCTGGTGGCGGCGATGCGCAATGTCGGCCTTGTCCCGCCGAACGATCTGCATGAGCGCGTGCTCGGCGTCGCCGCCTGGCCGGTCTACGAGATGATGCGCGACGAGTTCGGCCTGGACCTGCCTTTCGACGACTGGATCCTGCGCAAATACGAACACTACCTGCCGCTGGTGGAGAGCTTGAAGCCGCGCCCCGGCGCGATCGAGATCTTCAACGAGCTGCGTACAAGAGGCATCCAGCAGGCCGTGGTCTCGAATTCGGACCGGATGATCGTCGACGCCAATTTGAGCATGGTCGGCCTGATCTACCCCGGCATGAAGACGATCAGCCGCAACGACGTGCGCGAAGGCAAGCCGCATGCCGAGCCATTCCTGCGCGCCGCGTATCTGGCCGATGTCGACCCCGCGCAGGCGGTGGCGATCGACGACAGCTGGCCGGGCGCCATGGCAGGGCTGGCGGCGGGAATGAAGACGATCTTCTGGCCGGAAAAGCCGATGGAAGGCCCGCCCGGCGCCGTCGTCATCAACAGCGCCGAGGAATTGGGGAAAGAGCTGGGGCTCTGAGGAAAACCGCCCAGGTCGGCGCCGTCCCTCATCCGCCTGCCGGCACCTTCTCCCCGTATAGTGACGGCACGGGGAGAAGGACGCTCAATTCCGGTAGACCGGTTCCTGCTCGTCGAGGATCGCCTTCAACTCGCTGAGATGGCGTTCGGCCTGGCCGGGATAATCGTCCATCTCGCTCGCCGCCTTTTCGGCGATCGCGTCAGAAAGCGTGCGCAGCGGGCGGCCGGTCCACAGCGCCTTGATGTATGTCTCGGCGGCGCGTTCGAAATAGAACATGCGGTTGAAGGCATCGGCGACCGTGTCGCCGATGACCAGCACGCCGTGATTGCCCATCACCATCACCTTGACCTTGGGATCGACGAGAAGCTGCGAGCAGCGCTCGCCCTCCTCCTCGAAGGCCAGCCCGCCATAGTGCGCGTCGACGACATGGCGGTTGAAGAACATCGCCGAATTCTGGTCGATCGGCGGCAATGTCGAGTCAGCGAGCGATGCCAGCACCGTAGCGTGGATCGAGTGCACATGCATGACGCAGCGCGCGTGACGCACATTGCGATGGATGGCGCCATGCAGCCCCCACGCCGTCGGGTCGGGCGCATTGGGGCCGGAGAGCGTTTCCGGATCGTTGGCATCGATCATCAGAAGGTCGCTCGCCTTGATGCGCGAGAAATGCACCTGGTTGGGGTTCATGAGGAATTGTGTGCCCTCATCGTTGACGGCCAGCGAGAAATGATTGGCCACCGCCTCGTGCATGTTGAGCCGCGCCGTCCAGCGGAAGGCACAGGCGAGATCGACGCGCTCCTCATAGTAGGGCAGGTTGGTCAGCGTTTCCTTTTGCAGACGGGCAAGGCTCATCGAAAAATCCTCCGGTTTCGGCAAGAATGCCGTGGCCAGCCCATTCCCGCAACCGGTTTTGGTTGGTGCAGGGATGCTCACGCCGCCGTGCTGGCAGCGGCAGCGCCGGCTCGCAGGCCGCCATGCTCGATGATGAAATCGATCACCTCCTGCAGTCCCTTGCCGCGCGACAGGTCCGTGAAGCCGAACGGCCGCTTGCCGCGCATGCGGCCGGCGTCGCTCTCCATCACGTCGAGGTTGACGTTGACGTAAGGAGCCAGATCGCTTTTGTTGATGACCAGGAAATCGGAGCGGGTGATCGCCGGCCCGCCCTTGCGCGGAATCTCCTCGCCCTGGCAGACCGAGATGACATAGAGCGTCAGGTCGGCGAGATCCGGCGAGAAGGTGGCGGCAAGGTTGTCGCCGCCGGATTCGATGAAGACGATGTCGAGGTCCGGGAACTTCCTGTTCATCTGCGCGATCGCCTGCAGATTGATCGAGGCATCCTCGCGGATCGCGGTATGCGGGCAGCCGCCGGTCTCGACACCCATGATGCGGTCCTCGGGCAGCGCCTGCAGCCGCGCCAGCATCATGGCGTCTTCCTTGGTGTAGATGTCGTTGGTGACGACGGCGATGGAAAACTCGTCGCGCAGCGCCTTGCACAGTTTTTCGGTCAGCGTCGTCTTGCCCGAACCGACCGGGCCGCCAATGCCGACGCGCAGCGGACCATTTGTCTGTGTCATGCGGGAAACTCCGTGATGGCGAGGATGGCAAAGCCGAGCCCGATCAACAGGCACAGCGGCGAATAATAGCGGACATCGAGCCGCGCGAAAGGCTGTTCAGGCGTCAGCCGCCGCCACCATGGCGTGAAGCCGGCTATGCCGCGCCCCAGGAACACCAGACCGATGAGCAGCGACGTGGCGGCGAGACCCTCCTTGGGGAAGGGTGAAGCGAAGACTCCCATGAGCGCCAGCGGCCATAGTGTCGCCAGGCACAAGCACGCGGCAACGGCGAAACTGGCAAACGGCGTCG
>NZ_RZRR01000207.1:0-7198 GCF_003998555.1 Mesorhizobium sp. M7A.F.Ca.CA.002.09.1.1
CATCGTGCCGCCGAACTGCCTGTCTGGCTGCACAGATACAATTGGCATCGTCCACATGGCAGCCTAAAGTCAAAAACGCCTATCAGTCGCCTCGCCCTGATCGAGGACAACCTGTTGAAGCTCCACACCTAGGTCACTATCGGGGGGCCTTAAACCTGAACAGCTCCATCGTCGCGGCTGCTGCGGAAGCAGGAGCTATCACTGGGACCCGTACTGGTGCTTGTCAGCCGCTGAGCCGCTACTTCGTCTTAGGAAGAGCATTGTCCTTGCCAAAAGCCGGCCAGTATTTCGAGATTGCCAGTGTGGCGCCGGCTGAAGAGAAATGACCATAGTCGAAATATAAAAACTCTCCTCTATCGAAATAGGCGCAGCGTCCTGCGCTGCACAGGAATTTCAGCGGATCGATGAATGTGGCGCCTTTGGTAAATGAGCGCACACGTTCGTTGACGTCGGGGTCCATCGCGATCGGCCAGGACGTATCGTCCAGATTTTGGCGCTTGGCGAAGAACGCAATTTTCCGGACGTCAGTTGGGAACTGCGGAGACTGGCCGATGACAAACACGCGCACGCCCAGGGCACGAAGCGTAGCGATTGTTTGCTGAAGACCGTCGAAACCTCTGACCTCATAGTCACTCCATCTACCGCTGAGGATAACCGTCTTGATGTCCGCTTCCAAGATGACGTCCAAGGCCTTGCGATTGAACCGGACACAATCAAGACGATCGTACGGGTAGTAATAGAGTATCGGCGCGCAGCTGGCGTACGTATATTCAACGATGTTCGCCTGCAATCGATTTATGTTAGCACCCAAGCCGGAAACATAGTGCGCGGCGAAGGAGTCGCCCCACAAAAAAACCGTTGTTGGAAAACCGCTGGTGCGCGTGCAATCCTCCATATTCCAGCTTTCGATCCGGCTGGTGCCCTCGTTGAAACAGATGCCATTCCTCCAGTCCCCGACGGAAATGCGCCGCTGGACATAGTCCGGAAACCGTTGCGGAAAGCCGTTGCCGAGCGCCCCCGCCGCTCCGCCGGCACAAAGGACAACGATCGCGAGCGCTGAAAAGGCGAAGATAGGCCCCGGGGAGGTGAAGGCCCTCTTCTGTCGAAACGGCTGCTCTACAAACTTCCAGGAGAATGCAGCCAATGCGAGGCTTGCCACCAACATCGCACCGGTCATCAACGGATCGAGTTTTTGGAACGAAAGATAGTGCGCGAACGCATTGAGAGGCCAGTGAACAAGATACAACGAATACGAGATGAGCCCAATCCAGACCAGCGGCCTGACTTCGAGCATGCGGGTGGCGACCGTCGAGGGGGTATTTTGGCCAACATAGATCAGAAGGGCCGTTCCGATGCATGGATACAAGGCGTTGTAGCCTGGGAACGGATCACTCGCCGAAATCGCGAAGAACCCGATGGCGAGAAGGCCAAATCCGGCCACCCCCACCGACTCCATCAGGAGTCGGTTGCCCAGCGGCGAGGGGCATTTGAGCATGAGCAGGGCGCCCAACATGAGTTCCCAGATTCGGGTCGGCAGCAGATAGAATCCGGCGGTGGGTGCCAGCGATGTCGCCATCACCGCCACTACGAAGCTGCAGAGAATTATCGGAAGAAGTGTCGTCAGCCAGCGCTTCCCGATGTAGCGATAGATTAGGAACATCAGGATTGGTGCGAAGATGTAGTACTGCTCCGCTACGGAAAGCGGCCAAGTGTGCAACAGTGGTAGAAGCGCGGCATCGATAGAGAAGTAACTTGACGTTTTCCAGAAGAAAACGTTCGACCAGAAGGTCGAGGTAGCTATGATGCTAAGACTGAATCCGCGCAGATCCGGTGGCAGAAGAATGAACAATGCCGCAATGCAGGTGAGAAGCATCACAAAGACGAGCGCCGGCAGAATGCGCCGGGCACGGCGCCAGTAGAAGTTGACGATGGAAAATTGGCCGCGTTCAAGGTCATCCAGGAGGCTTCCGCTGGTTAGGTAGCCGGAGATGACGAAGAAGATATCGACCCCGCTAAAGCCACCCGGGATCGCCGAAATTCCGAAATGAAAGAGTACGACCGGAAGTACAGCAACGGCCCTAAGGCCCTCGATATAGCGCCTATATTGCATCCAGCGGTTCCTTTTATTTTAGATCAGGACGCGATTGGAAGCTTTCAATCTCCGGTAGGAGTGCTGCCGAGATAAGGGCGGTATCAGCCACCTTTATCCGTCCCGAATGTTCTGTAAGTTGCAACTGGTACAGAAGCACGATCGCCATCGCCGGCCTTGACGGCCTGATTGTCGAGCAGATCGCGCGGATCGTTGACCATCACGGCCAGGTTATGTCCTGTCGAACAACCAAGCGGCTGTTTGAAGGATTCTTCATTGGGTAAGGCACCATATGAGGGACAGACCGGCGGACGGGCGTGATAGACAATCGCCTCAATTCGCACTGAGCCGGCGTCGTGTTGATCGCGCAATTGAATGTTGTCTTCTTCGATTGCCAACTGCCTGGCCTGATGGGCTACCCCTGCGCTGAGCTGGGGCGAACCGCTGATGAGGAGGTGGATGGCATCGAACCGGCCGCGACTGGCCTTGTCTAGGAAAACACGCAAACGCTGCCGTTCGGAAGCGCGCAGGCTTTGCAACGTCAGGACGGTGGTCTCCTCTCGGACAAGCATTGGTGCCGATGGTTCGACATCAACTGGCGTAGTGCTTGTGCAGCCACTTACGCTTGGTGCCAGAGCGACAAAGAGGATTATAAAACGCAACATCTTTGGATGACACTATTCGATGATGAAGCCGAGACCGCCCTGGGCGCTTGGCGCGCCCGCACGGATAGCAGCGCGGTCTCGCGGGGGACTTGTCACGGAATTCGTCGGAGCGCCCCCTCCGTTCAAAGCCGGTGCCGCCCGCTCGGTCGGTGCGCTCATCTGGTTTGGGTTGGAGCCTGGTCTTACAATGTAAGGCGTAACTAGAATGACCAGTTCTGACTCCTCTTTTTGAAACGAGGTCGAGCGAAAAAGCGGTCCCAGGATCGCCAGTTCTCCGAGCCAGGGAAAGGCCCTGACATCATTGTTGACGTTCCGCCTGATTAGACCGCCGATTGCGAAGCTCTGGCCGCTGGCGAGTTCGACGACCGTATCGGCTCGGCGCGTGGAAACTGCCGGCACGGAAATTCCGTTGATTTGCACGGCACCTTGCGTCGACAGTTCACTGACTTCGGGCGTTACGTGAATGTTGATTTGATTGTTGCTGAGAACTGTCGGCACAAATTCCAGACTGACGCCGAAGTGACGGAATTCAACCGATACCTGCCTGTTTTCCTGCAGGACAGGAATGGGAAATTCGCCGCCCGCGAGAAAGCTGGCCTTTTCACCCGACATAGCGGTGAGGTTCGGCTCAGCCAGGACGGAAGCTATATGCTCCTTGGCGAGCGCGTCGAGAACCGCGCTGACGTTGACGGCACCGTTGTCGAATCCGATTTCTGCTGTACCGCCACCCTGGGTTGAACCAGACCCAGCGCTTGCAGCGCTTCCGCTTAGAACGCCCACTTTGAAATTGCCGATTTGACCGAAGGCGGACAAGTTGACGCCGAGTGACTTCATGGCGCTGCGTGAGACTTCGGCTACGCGCACGCTGAGGTTAACTTGCAGGGATCCAGCGACCTTGATGTTGTTGACGACTTGCGCTCCGTCGCCCAGATATTGCTCAGTGACTCTTTTTGCGGTGTCGGCGACCTCTGCGTCGGGCGCCGTCCCGCTAAGGATTGCGCCGCGCGGCGTATAGTTGACGCGGATGGGATAGTCGCCGACCTGCTCCCGCAACATGGCGCGTAAATCCCCGATCGGTTGCGTGACAACGATACGCAATTCGGCGAGAGGCTCGCCATTGCCATCCAAGGCGAATAGGCTGGTCCGCCCCGATTTCTTGCCAAAGACGAAGATTGTTTTGCTCGATGGCGCCTGAAAATCCGCGATCGTGGGGTCAGCAACAAAGATGGTCGTGGCTGGCCCGGGCAGATGAACGGTCTCCCCGAGCGAAGAGGAAAGGGTCAGCGTGGCGTTGATGCTATTCGAAGCCGCATGCGGCGGGCCTTTGTCCTGCTTGTTTTGCGCCGCGACACCAAGTGGGAAAGTCACAATAAGCGCGCAGAGGAGATGGCCCAGGTAACGGGGCACTGCAGGTCTTGTAACCTTGTTGGCGATCGCCCGCCAATTGAGCGCAGCGCAAGGATGTTGAAGGATCAGCAAAATAGATCTTCTTTCGATTCGACAAACTATGCGGACGAGGCGTCAGTCAATTCTAGGATGTAACCAATGCCTCGGATGGTCTTGATCCGTGGCGTTGCACCTGATCTGGTCAGATGTCCCCGTAAACGATAAATTCCGACTTCAAGCGCGTTGGCAGACACGTCGTCGTTGAATGAATAGAGGTGATCTTCCAATTGCGCACGGGGCACGATGCGGCCTGCCCGGTTAAGCAGGTGCTCTAGAACACAGAGTTCGCGACGTGCGATCATCATTGGGTGCCCATCAACGAAAACCTGGCGGGCGACCGGATCAAAGTCGAGATTGCCAAATACGAGCCTCAGGTCGGTCATCTGTGTCGCCCGGCGCAGAATGGCTCTCATTCTGGCAATAAGCTCATCGGTAGAGATGGGTTTGAGCAGAAAGTCGTCCGCACCACCGTTGAAGATCGCAATTCGCTTATCGAGATCGTTAAGGCTGCTCATAATGACGGCAGGAACTGAATGCCCGTGGGTCCTCAACTGCCTCAGCCAACCCAAGCCATCGCCATCTGGCAGAGCCAATTCCAGCAGGAGAATTTCATAGCTGGCGCAAGAAAATGCACTCGAAGCCAGTTCCAGAGTACCAACGACATCAACGACGAAGCCGCCATCCCCGAGCGCAAGTCGCATGGCGCGCGCAAGATCCGCATGATGATCCACGAGCAGCGTTCGCATTTCATCTCCTCTCGAAGAGGGACGGCCCATCGAACGCGTCACCGGCGGCCATCTGATCGGAGCACACGGCGCGCAACTCGTCGCAGCTCTCGGAACTGGTCCGAGTCGGAGGGACATGCAAGTCGCTCGGTGGCAATAGGCGCGGGTGAGGACCAACTGACGGGCTCAAATACGCCGGTCGGCGAACCCACGAGGCCAGCAACCCGCGTGCGATTTCTCGTTGCATCATCTCTCCTACGTGCAGCCCCTGCGCTCGCAAGGCAGCGTCGCGGCTCAGAGCCCGATTCCCACAGAGGGTAGGGTTAGCTTTCGAGAAACTGATTGAACAAATCGATTATTTGGATCGAATGCATCCACGGTATGGATGCAGCGCACCATCTTCAACGACTGCGGCGTCCTGATGCACTGTTGTGTCTGTCGTGCTCTGCTTTTTTCGCTGTCCTTCAAGGCTGGCGAGCCTGGTGGAACCTGCGCGTCATTGGCTTGGTAGCTTGAATGCTCAACAACGGAGCGCCCTGCGCAAAGCCGCTCTCATTTCCAAAAAGCCTTGCAATCTGGTTGGAGCACTTCGCGCTCGACACCAAAATAGGCGAGGAAAACTGACGTCTGACAGGGATGTACATGCAACAGCCGATTTGCGGCACCAGCAAACGACCGCGTTCAGGCTGAAGATCGACGACCAACGGCTCCTCGATTTCCGCACTTTTACAAGCTCTTCCTGTGCGGGCGGATGCCGGCAAACAGCAGCACAGGGTCAGCGAAACCGGGAGCGGGCCTGCTTGATCGCCATGATCACATTGCCGCTGTCGCGCGTGCGGAGCGGAATGCAATCGGTCCAGCCGGCGGCAATCCGGTCAGCACCATCGTCTGCACGAAGCTCCCTGACGAAGACGTGCCCGAATGCGCTCAACAAAGCCGGGCGGCGGATCTTTCCAATCGCCGAAGGTGCGGGCTGGCACCGAGCGGCGAACTGCGAACTCATTCCTGCCCGGCGGCGCTGGCCGCCGCGAGCGTCGATGCGGACCCAGCCGCTCCGAATCCTCCCACAACACGATGAGCGCGTCGCGGACATCGCTGCCGTAACAGCGGCTGCGGCTCTTGCCCGCAGACGGCCTCTGCTCACGACGGTTCATAAGACGGATCGCGCGCTTGCGAATAATAGCCGGTTACCGCCTCGAACTCATCCAGAATGCGCCGCTTGTCAACGCCGCAATAAAGCTCCACGATCGCCGCTTCACCGTGTCGCCATGCTGAGCCGCGCCATCCTTCCCCCGAACCGGAATGGCACGACCTGTCCATCCCCTTTGGAACAGGACACTATTGGTAACATTTTGCTTGAGGCAATGCGGCTCGTTGCCTTCCTTTTCGCTGACCGGAAGGGTACCGGAAGTCGTCTATCGCATCTTACCCGCTGAAAGCGGCAACACCTCGACCTCAATCGCAGATCATAGGAAATAGACGATCGCGTCGGGGCCTCAGCATCGGTTCACCGGGTTTCCGTCATCGACTGAAGCGAATTGCCCCATCGACCGTCACCGGGTGGGCCGCGATACGTCGCCGTATATGATTAGCGAGCGCACGTAGCGGAGCCATAGCTCTCCACCCAGCCATGTTCCCCTAGTTGGAAAATGTCCGGCGGACCAGAGGTGCTGTCGTCAGCTTTTCCTGAATAGCGGCCAAGGCAATCCCTACCAGTCCATCACCACCTTGCCGGAACTGCCGCTCTTCATCGCATCGAAACCGATCTGAAAATCGTCGATGCCGATGCGGTGGGTGATCAGGCCGGAGACATCCAGCGGACCCTGCACAAGCGCGATCATCTTGTACCAGGTTTCGAACATCTCGCGGCCGTAGATGCCTTTGAGATGCAGCATCTTGAAGATGACCTTGTTCCAGTCGATCTCGAAGCCGGTCGGCGCGATGCCCAGAATGGCGATCTTGCCGCCATTGTTCATGGTGTCGATCATGTCGCGGAAAGCGGGGGCGGCGCCTGACATTTCGAGGCCGACGTCGAACCCCTCGGTCATGCCGAGCACCGGCATGACGTCGCGCAGCTTCTCCTTCGAGGCGTCGACGACATGCTGGACGCCGAGTTTCTTGGCTAGCGCCAGCCGCACCGGGTTGATGTCAGTGATGACCACTTTGCGCGCGCCGACGCATTGGGCGACGAGCGCGCCCATGATGCCGATCGGCCCGGCGCCAGTCACCAGCACGTCCTCGCCGACCAGATCGAAGGACAATGCGGTGTGGAC